>NZ_JBMFLY010000021.1:0-18129 GCF_049970955.1 Thermogladius sp.
ATGCCTGTACCAAGACTAGTGTGCGAGCTCGAGGACGGGAGGTCTTTCTACCTAGAGAGAGTGCCCTACGATGTCATTATATTTGTGAAGAAAATCAACGGCGGTGTGATCGACGACGACAGAGAGAGGCTGGGCGACCTGCTAATCTCGATGCCCGAGGTGCTGGAGGCGCTCGGCAAGCACGTCAAGAGGGTCCTGATCGAAGAGTTCGACGAGACGCGAGGGGTGTACTCGGCTTACGTCGAGTTCAACGATGGGGAACTGACCATAAAGAGGAAGATGGTGCCGAGTCACGCCATCCTTCTAGCTCTACTAGTGGGTAAGCCTGTATACGTGAAGAAGGAGCTGGTAGACGCTCAGGAAGCCTTGTTTAAGCAGTGAACTGCCGGGGTTTTACCTGACCGGTTTCTGCTTTTTACCGAGCCATATAGCCCTAAGAGAGACGCCGTTCACTTTAATAACCCTGTACCTAACACCGGGGATGTCTCCCATAGACTTGCCTCTGGGGCCTCCGATACCCTCGATGATCACCTCGTCGTGCTCGTCTATGTAGTTTATACCGCCGTCCCACGGCACGAAAGCCGTGACCACCTTGCCGTTCTTCACTAGCTGAACCCTAACACACTTTCTCACAGCAGAGTTCGGTTTTCTCGACTCGACACCGACCTTCTCAAGCACTATACCGCGCGCCATCGGGGCCCCTTCTAATGGGTCGGCCTTCTCCTTCAGCCTTAACATCTTCACCTTGAACTCTCTAAGGCTCCACCTAAACTTGAGCCTCTTCTTCCTCAGCTTCCTCGCAGCGAAGAGGCCGTTCGGCGCCTTTTTACCTGGCATTCCTTGACCCCTCTAAGAAGGGAGTCTCACATAGGCTTTTAAGCTTCACGCTATTATCACTGTGTCAATGTTGAAGTACCGGTTGAGTAGTAGACGAGCCCTGGCGACGTTCTTACCGTTTTTCCCTATAGCGATCGCCTTGTCGTTAGGGTCGACGGTGGCGTACACGACTTTCTTGCCGCCAGGTCTCTGAGCCACCTTCACTTCTCTAACTCTAGCAGGCGCTAATGCGTACTTCGTCAACTCCTCTATGTTGTCACTGTAGCCGACGATCTCGATGTTCTTGTTGAGCATCTTCTTCAGGGTCTGCACGAAAATGCCTTTGGGGCCGATCGCTTTGCCTATCTCGTCGGGTTTCACGAGGAATATTATCCTGTTGTTCTCCTCGTCGACCACACAGTCGTGGACGTGGACCCCGGTCAGCTCGTGTAGGAGGGTCATGTATCTGAACTCTTCGGGCGTTATTTTGATCTGGGGCCTCTCCTTACTCATTGCTTACCTCCACCCGCCAACTCTAGGATGTTGGACTGCCCGGGTTCGATCACTCCCAACGTAGACACGCCGAACGGCTTCCCTAGTATCGTGCCGAGCTCTATGTTGGTGCCCGGGAAGACCAGCACGGGGACGTTAGACAGCTTAGAATAGTAGTACACGTCCTCCTTGAACTCTGGCGGCGCGTTTGCTGCCAGGATTACTAGCCTGACCTTACCGTGTAGGAGCAGCTTCACGGTCCTTTTGTAGCCTATGACCACCTTGCCCGTCCTATACGCCGTTTGAATAGCCTTGATGATCTCGGGCTGGGCTGCGGACATGCCTATCCCTCCGTCTTCTGGTTCCTAATACTTGACGGTGTCGCGTAGAGCTCTACCAACCCTGTACCAACAGGTATTATCTGCCCTATTATAATATTTTCGGGGACACCGTTTAAGTTGTCTACTTCGCCGCTGACTGCGGCCTCGATCAGCTTCTGCACCGTCATCTCGAAAGTGGCCCTGGCCAAAACACTGGGCTTCTCGCCGGCGACGCCCATCCTACCCACTTGCCTCACCCTACCTGTCCAAGTCATAACGTCGGCCAGAAGCATGATATGCCTTATGTCGACGTCCAGCCCCTGGTCGTCGAGGATGCTCTTGATCTCGCGTATGATCGCCGCTCTCGCAGCCTCGATCCCTAGCGTTCTCTCGATCTCCATGATGTCGTTCGTGTAGACCTTCCTCCAATCAACGCCCTTGATCCTCATCACCTCGGGTAGGTTACTACCCTCGGCGATCAACACGTACTCGTCACCCCTCTTTTGGATAATGACCTTCTTGATACCCTTCACCCCCTTGATTCGAGCCGACGCTATTTTCTGCCGTATCTTCTCCATCTTGGAGTAGTCCATGTACTCCTCGGACAACTCTACTCTCACCGTGTAGTTCTCCTCGTCTACCTTGACCTCACCTATGTTAAGCGCCTCGAGGGCGGCCACCACGTCTGATATCTTGACGCCCTTGTCTTCCAGCATCTCTGGGTCCAGCTTGATGATGGCCCCCTCGTACGGGTTGATAACGATACTCTCGGCAACGTTCTCGATAAGGGTAGACTCTATCTTCCTAGCTATCTCTTTGGCCTTTTCTTCGCTGTTCTTGAATCCTTCTTCGAGGTAAATCTCCATGATAGGCGTCTCCGGTCTCTTCCTCGCGTCGACTATCTCTATGAGTCTCGGGAGGCCCAGGGTTACGTTGAACTCCCTGACGCCAGCGTAGTGGAAGACACGCAGTGTCATCTGGGTCGACGGCTCCCCCAGGCTTTGAGCCGCCACAGTCCCCACAGGCTCGCCCGGTTCAACAAGAGAGCTTTCATACCGCTTGGCTACCTCGCGTAGGATAGCGTCGACCTCCTCCTCGTAGAGGCCGTACTTCTCGTACACCTCGACGAGCTTTTTCTCGAGCTCCTCCAAGACGTTTTCGCTCACTTTGCCCCGTAACGTCTCGATACGATTCCTCAGCTCTTCGACAGACTTGACGGGCCTCACATCCTCCACCCCACCACTTTCTGGATAACCCTGTCCACGTTAACGGCCTTTCCATGGTCGCTCTTCATGGGGTCTACACCGTCCTCCCCGTACTTGAACTGTATGACCTCGCCGTTAGTAGTCCTCACACTGCCGTCGATGTCTACTCTGACGTCTTGTAGGGCGTTTATCAGCCTCCTCTGCATGTAGCCCGACTGACTCGTCCTCACAGCTGTGTCGATCAGGCCCTCTCTCCCGCCTGCCGCGTGGAAGAACATCTCGATGGGCGATAGGCCGTCGACGAAGCCCCTCGCGACGAAGCCCCTGGCCTCCGGTCCTAGGTCGCCGGGCTTGAAGTGGGGTAGGCTCCTGTCCATGTAGCCCCTCGTAAGCCTCTTACCTCTGACTGTCTGCTGCCCTAGCAGGGCAGCCATCTGCGTTAGGTTGACAGGGTTCCCCCTAGACCCCGTCCTGGCCATGACTATCACAGGGTTGGCTAGTGTGAAGTACGGCGTGATGACGTCAGCTACTTCGTCGAGAAGCCTCTTGGACAGCAGGTCTATAATCTCGTCTTCCAGGGTCTCCTCAACGGTCTTTCCCGGCTTAGGTTGTAGCCTTCCAGCCCTGTACTCCTCGATCAGTCTACCAACCTCCCTCTTCTTGTCTTCGATTATGCTCTTGATCCTCTCTCTGGCTTCGGGAGGTATGAGCAAGTGGTAGTAGCTCATAGTGAAGCCGTACATCTCCGAGAACCTTATGAACATCCTGTAGACGTTGTCCATGAACTTCCTAGCGACGTCTTCCCCGTACTCTTTGATCAGCCAGTGGACCAAGCTCTCGGGCTCCTCCCTGCCGATACTCGCCTTGTCTATAACGCCCTCGAGTAGCTGCCCCTTCTTGATTATTACGAGGCTGTCGTGCGGGCAGTCCTCGTCTATACACCTCAACGCTGAGGCGGAGGCTATCTTAGCATTCCTCTTGTAGTTGAAGTCCCTCGGCAGGAAGAGGGAGATTATCTGCTTCCCCGTCCAGTACTCTGCAGGTTTCTGGATAGCCGGCTCGGGCAACGAGCCCTTATAGCCGGCAACGCTCAGCAGGTCTATGACCTCGGCTTTTGTGAGTATGGTGGACTTGTTAGTCAACAAAAAGGCGCCGCTTATGTAGTCCTGTAGACCACCGATTATAGGCCCGCCGTACCTCGGGGTTAGAATGTGTTTCTCGACGAGCATCAGTATTCTGGCCTCGGCTCTCGCCTCCTCGCTCTGAGGCACGTGTAGGTTCATCTCGTCCCCGTCAAAGTCGGCGTTGTAGGGCGGACACACCAGCAGGTTAAGGCGGAAGGTCTTGTACGGGAGAACCCTGACGATGTGGGCCATTACCGATATCCTGTGAAGCGAGGGCTGCCTGTTGAACAGGACTATGTCGCCGTCTAGTAGGTGCCTCTCCACTATGAAGCCAGGGGCTAGCGACTCGGCTACGGCCTTCCGGTCGACGAATTTAAGGCTGATCTTCCTCCCGTCCGGCCTTATAACGTAGTTGGCGCCAGGCCACTTGTCGGGACCGTTGAGGACGAGTTTCCTCATTTCTTCGATGTTCCAAGGTGTCACTTTTTCCGGGACGGTTAGGACTTTCGCTATTACCTCCGGTACACCCACCTCGTTTATGCTCAAATTGGGGTCTGGGCTGATCACGGTACGAGCGCTGAAGTCTACCCTCTTACCCCTCAGGTTACCTCTGAACCTGCCCTCCTTACCTTTGAGCCTCTGCGCTAAGCCTTTAAGCGTCTTACCTGTCCTGTGCTTGGCCTGCGGTATGCCCGGCGCCTCGTTGTCGAAGTAGGTAGTGACGTGGTACTGCAACAGCTCCCACTCGTCCTCGATCAGAGCGTTGGGAGCGCCCGTCTCTACGTGCTCCCTCAACCTGTTGTTGACTCTTATAATGTCCACTAGTTTGTGCGTCAGGTCGTCCTCGCTCCTTATACCTGTCTCTAGCAGGATCGAGGGCCTCACAGCCCTCGGCGGCACCGGTAAGACCGTTAGAACCATCCACTCCGGCCTAGCGTCGGTCGGGTCTCCGCCGAGTAGCCTAACGTCGTCGTCCGGTATTTTCTCCAGCCTGCTCCTGACTTCGGCGGGAGTGAGTTTGACGAGCCCCTCCTCCCGTTCCTCGTAGAAGGTGTGTGGTTTGTCCAGCTTGATCTTGTACTGAGGCGCGCCACAGTGTGGGCACGTCTGCTGTGCTGCTGCTCTCTTCCTTATGAACTCGTGGAGCCGCTTAACTAGGTACTTGAGGTTCAAGTCCTCGAGGTCCTTCAACAGCTTCAGGTAGAGCTGCCTCTCGTTCTCGGGAAGCTTAACCCTGCCGCACACCCTACAGGTGGTCTTTAAGTACATGTGGATGTGCTTGGCAAAACCTGCGTGTATGACGGGCTTAGCCAGCTCTATGTGGCCGAAGTGCCCCGGGCACTCGTCTCTCGTGTTCCCGCAGATCGGGCAGACTTCCTTAGGCTCTATCGCCCCTAGCCGCTTGTCCATTACGCCCCCGTCCACGGGGGCTCCGTCGCTGTCGTAGACGTCGCTCGTTATTATGTTGGTCACGCTCATTCTACGGATCTCGTCTGGCGAAAGTATGCCGAATTTAATCTCTTTAATCCTGTACATACCCATGCTCTCACGCCTCCCTAACGTCCTCCAGCCTTAGACGAGGCATGATGGCCATGCTCATGAGCTCCTGTATAAGCAACTTGAAGCTGTACGATACCTCGACGGGTTTTAGAACCCCTTTCTCCTTGTGGACGGGGCACACGTACCTGTCCCTGATCCTGTCGTAGTAACCTATGTGACCGCATAACTCGCACACGTATATCACCGTCTTGTCGCTTCTGTCCATCATCGTCTCCTTTAGTAGCGAGGCCGCGCCGTGGCCTACCAAGCAGTCTACCTCCATCTCGCCCCATCTAAGCCCGCCTGCTCTAGCCCTGCCCTCTGTCGGCTGCCGGGTCAGGATCTGCACCGGTCCCCTAGCCCTGGCATGGATCTTGTCGCTAACCATGTGGTGTAGTTTCTGGTAGTAGACTATGCCTATGAAAACGGGCGCTCTCATCAGCTCGCCAGTCCTGCCGTCGTACATGGCCTCTTCACCCGTCTCCGGGTAGCCGTGCCTCTTCAGTATGACCATCAGCTTCTCCGGGTCCTCCTTGAAGAACGGCGTCCCGTCTACAAGCCTACCCTCCAGCGCGGCTACCTTACCCGCTATGCTCTCGATCAGCTGCCCCACCGTCATCCTGCTAGGGAACGCGTGGGGGTTGATTATGAGGTCTGGTGTGATCCCGTCCTCGGTGAAGGGCATGTCGTACTGCGGGATGATGAGGCCTACAACCCCCTTCTGGCCGTGCCTCGAGGCAAACTTGTCCCCTAGTTCGGGTATTCTGAGGTCCCTCACCCTCACCTTGACTAGCTTGTTACCGTCGCTGTCCGTGGTTATCATTACGACGTCCACTATACCCTTCTCCTCGTGCCTCATTACGACACTGGTGTCCTGCTTGACCTGCTCGCTACCAGTCAGCTCCTGCGTGATCATGAACCTCGATGGGCTGACCTTCCCGATCAGGACGTCACCGCCTACAACGTACGTCTCCGGGGCTACGATACCGTCCTCGTCCAGCTTCTCGTAGGCCCTCGGGCCTTTGTAGCCTCTTATGTCGCTCGGCGGAACAGTTATCTTGTCCTCCTGTCCACCGGGGTACTTGTACTCGACCGTCGAGTAAACACGGAAGAAGGTGCTACGGCCTAAACCCCTCTCGATGCTGCTCTTGTTCATTATGACCGCGTCCTCGATGTTGTAGCCTGTGTAAGTCAGTACTGCCACCACCATGTTCTGGCCAGCGGGCTTCTCGTTGTAACCGATCACCTCGAGCGCCTTAGTCTGGACTAGAGGCTTCTGGGGGTAGTGGAGGAAGTGCCCTCTAGAGTCCATCCTCCTCTGGAAGTTCGCGGCGTACAAGCCGAGGCTCTGCTTACCCATGGCAGCCTCGTATATGTTCCTCGGGCTCTGGTTGTGCTCCGGGTACGGTATAATGGAGGCCACTATGCCGAGAATGCTAGGGACCCATATCTCGAGGTGCGTGTGTTCGTTAGTCAACTCGTCGGGGGTTAGGGCTATGTACGCGTTCTCTTCCTCGTCGGGGTCCAGGTACTCTATGACGCCCCTCTTGACCAGGTCCTCGAATTTCAAATTCCCGTTCTTGAGCTGTTTTATGTGCTCGGGTTTGAGCTTTAGCTCGCCGTTCTCCACGACGAGGAGGGGCCTCCTGATACGCCCGGCGTCGCAGTTGACGTAGACCTCGTTGAGGTACTCTGTCCTAAAGTAGGCCACGTTGACCTCCGACGAGATCTTTCCCTGCCTGCGCAGCTCTCTGATCTTCCTCGCGAGCTCTCCGCCGTCCGGGTAGAGCCCTATCAGCCTGCCGTTAAGGTAGACCTTGCTCCACGAGCTGTATTCCGCCGTGCCGGGGTAGCCCTCTCCTCTCTTCATACTCTCCTTGAGCTCGTCCAGTATTTGGAGCAGGGGTTTAACGCCTAGTTTGATGAGCGTCTGCTCGACCTCCTTCTCGTCGTAGCCGACGCTGATGTGGGCCATAAGAGCAAGGTTCTTGACGAGACCTATGTTCGCGCCCTCGGGGGTCTCGAAGGGACACATCCTACCCCAAGAAGTGAAGTGAAGCTCTCTAGCCTCGAAGTGGGGTTGCGCGCGAGCTAACGGCGAGACGACTCTACGTAAGTGGCTGAGAGTGCTTAGCATGTTCGTCCTGTCTAGTATCTGGCTAACGCCAGTCCTGCCTCCAGGCCAGTTACCTGTGGCCATCGCGTGGTAGATCCTGTCGGTTATTATATTCGGTTTGATTACCATCTTCAGGTCTACTTTCCTGTACTTGCTATAGGTCTTCTCGATGCTTGTCTTCACTTCCCTGATGAACGACACGACGATCGCATGCCTGAGAAGCGTTGCGAGGAGGTCTCCCGCGAGCTTGAGCCTCTTGTTCCTGTAGTGGTCTTTGTCGTCGGGTTGCCTCCTGCCGAGGTGGACCTCGATTATTTTGTTTATCATCTGCCCTATGAACAGGGCTTTTTTCAGCCTCGTCGAAGGGCTCGGGTCCGTGCCGATGTGAGGTAGGAGATACTCGTCTAGTGCCCTCTCTGCTCTCTTGACCCTCTCCTCTCTAGGCCTGCCGACGGCCATCCTCGCACCTATGAAGTCGAGGGCCTCCTCGACTACTTTCTTCCTGTACTCCTCTTCCAGCCTACGAATCTCCTCGTCAGAGACTCCCGGCGGGATTTCGAGTCTCGGCAGAATCGACTGAACCTCGCTTATGGAGGGTAGGAGCTGGATCTGGACGTCCGGGTCGAAGGAAACCGCGTTCATCAGCTCGTACTCCGTAGCCAGCCCTAGGGCTATCATCAGAATTAGAGCCGGTATCTTCCTCCCTTGGAAGTTCGCGTAGAAGACCCCGTCCTTCCTCCTCTCTATCACTAGCTGGCTCCTCCTACCCTTGGCAGTGCTGACAACCTTCGCTACGTGCGTCGTCGACGAGCCCTCGGGGGAGACGTCCACTATTATGTTGTTGCTCGCCAGGTCCTCCTGGGCTATCAAGACCTTCTCGGCACCGTTGATTATGAAGTAACCACCCGGGTCGTCGGGGTCCTCGCCAATCTGTATAAGCTCTTCCCTAGACATCTTGCTCAGCGGGTCTAGCTCGGACTTCAACATGACTGGGAGGTCCATGAGCTTTATTTCCTGCTCCTTGTGAGAGCCCTCCTTGTCTACTAGGACGACCTTCGCTATCACCGGAGCAGCGTAGGTAAGATTCCTGAGCCTGCACTCCATAGGGGTTACTTCGATCTCGACCCCCTCGATGTTCTTCCAAACCGGCTTCCCGATCTTGTAGTCTTTTATCACTAGCTTAAGGTCGGCTGTGATCGGGATTTCCCGGTACTCCCTTATTATCTCAGGGAGTAGTTCGCGGACAAACCTGTTATAGCTGTCCAGGTGCTGGCGTACAAGACCCTTCTCCTCGAAGAAAGCCTTCATTAGAGTCCACAAGTCCTCGATGGAAGGCTTGTACGTCACTCCGTGCTCGCCTCTTTCTTGCTCACGTCCACTACTACGTACCTGTAAGCGATCGCGACCCCTGCCGTGGGGGACTTCCTCACTACTCTGATAATGTCGCCGGGCTTGGCTCCCACGGCCTTAGCCGCCGGGTCATCAACGGATATCCAAGGGAGGTTCTTCGGGCTTACACCCAGTTTCTTCAGGACCTCGAGCGCCTCCTCGGGGGACAGGACCTCATGTTTAGGGACTAGAACGTGTTCTAAGATGTTTATACTCTCCTCCTCGCTCATAATCAACACCGGTCATAAACATGATATAATCCAGGCTAGCACACCTGAATACCCCAATTCATAAAAGTCTATTAAATTTATCGTCAGCGGCGACGCTACCGAGAAGGGAGTGGAGGTTGGGAGTGGACCGGCCGGGATTTGAACCCGGGACCTCTCGGATGCCAACCGAGCGCTCTTCCAGGCTGAGCTACCGGCCCGCTAGTTGATACTATACGGTTCAGACGTCTTAAAAGCGTTCACGTGTGGGGGTCGACCCAACCTCTCCGTTAAATAGGAAGAGCCCCCTATTCCCAGTTGAAGAAGAGGTTGTGTCCCTGTATGTCCTCGGACATTATCGACGAGCTTGTCAAGAACCTGAAAGCGCCCTCCACGAAGATCTTCAAGAACAGGGAGATACTCCACCCCGAGTACGTCCCGGAAGTCCTACCACACAGAGAGAACGAGATCAGGCGCCTCGCGGAGATACTGGTCGTCGCCTTAAGAGGGGAGAGGCCCAGCAACGCACTCCTCTACGGTCTCACGGGCACCGGCAAGACTGCTGTAGCCAGGTACGTCGTCAAGAGGCTTGTCGAGAAGGCCAACTCGCTTAACGTGAAGCTGGAGCAGGCCTACGTCAACACTAGGAAGCTCGACACGACGTACAGGGTTGTGGCCCAGATAGCCTCCAGTATAGGGCTGAAGATCCCCCCGACAGGCCTGGCGATCAGCGAGGTCTACAGGAGGTACATCAACGCCCTCGAGAACTGGGGCGGTGTACACATCATAATCCTCGACGAGATAGACTACTACGTGAAAAGGGAGGGAGACGACCTGCTCTACAAGCTCGTGAGGATCAACGAGGAGCTGAAGAGCTCCCGTGTAGCCCTCGTGGGGATTACCAACGACATAAACTTCGTCGAGAGCCTAGACCCGCGGGTGAGGTCTAGCCTGGGAGAGGTCGAGATCGTCTTCCCGCCCTACAACGCGGAGCAGCTTTTCGACATCCTGAAGCAGAGAGCAGAGATGGCCTTCTACCCGGGTGTCGTGGACGACGGCGTGATATCCTTCTGCGCCGCCTTGGCCGCCCGAGAGCACGGAGACGCGAGGAGGGCGCTCGACCTGCTCAGAGTAGCGGGCGAGATCGCGGAGAGGGAGGGCTCGCCGAAGGTCACCGTTGACCACGTGAAGAGGGCTAATGTCGAGATAGAGGAGGGGAGAGTCCAGCAGAGCGTGATGTCCCTCCCCCTCCACCAGAAGATAGTGCTGAAGGCAATAATCGAAGTCGCCAAGCTGAAGGGGAGCGCCACCACTGGCGAGGTCTACTTGAAGTACTCCGAGATCGCCAAGGAGCTGGGCCTAGAGCCGCTGACTCAGAGGAGGGTGAGCGAGATAATAAGCCAGCTGGACATGCTCGGGCTCGTGAACGCGACCGTTGCGAGTAGAGGGAGGTACGGGGTCACCAAGGTTATTAGAGTCAGACCTGATCTCGTGAAGACTGTCGACGACTTGTTGAAGGATGTTAAATGAACTACGTTGCCTTCGACGACGGGTACTTCCCTGTCGGGTTCAAGTCGAGGAGGGGCTATACGATCGTACTCGGGGTTAAGACAGACGAGACCCTGAGGCCGACGGCCGTGGGGTTCAAGCCCGTCCTGGTAGACGCTGGACGTAGCGAGGACGCGGTGATAGAGCTAGGGAGGAGACTGGGGGGCGGGCTACTGCTGTTGGACGGAGTGACGTACAGCGGCTTCGACGTCGTAGACCCGTGGAGAGTCCACGAGTCCACGGGGCAGCCCGTCGTGGTGGTGCAGTACGGCGACGTCGACCTACAAGGCGTCGTAGACGCCTTGAGCAGGCACTTCCCCGACGGGCGCGAGAGGCTCAAGACCTTCCTGAGAGCATACGAGTCCATGAAACCCCTGGAGACGCCCTGGAGAACCATAAGGATACTACCGGTAGGGGTGGACTTCAGCGAGGCGACAGTGCTAGTTAGGGCCGCCATGATCTACAGCCCTATCCCAGAGCCCCTCAGGATAGCGCACAGCTTAGCGTCCGCGTTGACGAGACTGCTCTACCACAGGTTAAGTGTAGGAGGAGAGTAGCCGGGCGGGGATTCGAACCCCGGTCACGGGGGCTCCCCTCGCCGGGTGCCTCCCCGGCGACCCAGAGCCCCGCATCCTTGGCCGCTAGACGACCCGGCTATCAAGTATATTGATACTTGGCAACAAGGGTTAAAAGTCTTATACCCTTGGAGGCTCGACGCCCGGGGCCGTGAGCGGGCCCGCCGGGATTTGAACCCGGGACCTACGGGTTAAAAGCCCGCCGCTCTACCAAGCTGAGCTACGGGCCCTCAGTTCTCCTCCTACTCTATGTTCTGTTATAAACTTTACCGGGAGAGACCTCTCTACCGCGGATTCTCACGTAGAGCTTGTGGTAGCCGGAGCCCTCTGCTAAATCCCAACTTACAGAGAGCGTGGAGCCGTAGACGCCTGGCTCCACATCGAGCTCTTCGTCCAGCCCTGGGATCAAGACCTGGACTCTGTAACAGGGCTCCCCCACGGCTATGAGGCAGGGGATTGGGATTTCGAAAGGCCCGATCCTAAGCCACCCGCTCGCCACTAATTTGTAGTACCCCGCCGCGCTGTTCTCGTATTCGACCCTTATACTGTGCCTCGATTTGAGGACGAGATCGCCAAGTTCGAAGACCAGCGCCCCAGACCTCCTCGTGATCCTTCCACTAAAAGCCCGCGTGAACGGCCCGCCGACACTGGACTCGAAAACGACCTGTATGTTTATGTCCGTCATGCCTCTCGCTTGCTTTCATGAGCCTGCAAACGCTTATATTTGCCCCCGGTTATTAGGTGAACCTAAGACAACGGTGGTATTGTGACCCTTACTGTAGGCAAAAGGGTCGGAGAGATCTCCTACGTTATCCCCCGGCTGAGGCAGGGCGAGGAGCTCGTATCCACGACCATGAGTGTTTGCCCCTACTGCTACAGAGTTTTACCGGCCGTATTAGTCGAGAGAGACGGGAAGATCTACATTCGGAGAGTGTGCCCTGAGCACGGGGAGATCGAGGAGATATACTACGGCGACGCTACTACGTACAAGAGGATCTCCAAGTGGGAGGAAGACGGGAGAGGGGCGAGGCACGTCTACACCCAGTTGAAGGGGCCCTGCCCGTTCAACTGTGGTCTCTGCCCGATGCACAAGCAGCACTCAGCCTTAGTGAACATCGTCTTGACTAACAGGTGCAACCTGAGCTGCTGGTACTGCTTCTTCTTTGCGGAGGCCTCAGGCTACGTGTACGAGCCGTCCATCGACCAGATAAGGGAGATGGTGAGGGCGATCAAGAAGCAGGGTGTAACGGTCGCTGTCCAGCTAACAGGCGGTGAGCCGACCCTTAGGGAGGACCTCGTCGATATAGTCAGGATGTTGAGGAGCGAGGGCGTAAGGCACATTCAGCTTAACACCAACGGGATAAAGTTTGCCGAGCTGTACTGGGAGGAGCCCGCTAAAGCTGTCGAGTACGCCCGAGAGCTGAGGGTTGCGGGCGTAAACACGGTCTACCTGAGCTTCGACGGCGTGTCGCCTGTCACGAACTGGAAGAACCACTGGGAGATCCCGTACATCTTCGAGGTCTTCAGGAAGGCGAGTATGACGAGCGTCGTGCTGGTGCCCACGGTGATCAACAACGTGAACACCCACGAGCTAGGGGCGATAATAAGGTTCGCCGCCAAGCACATGGACATCGTGAGGTCCGTGAACTTCCAACCAGTGAGCATAACAGGGCTTATGAAGAGGCACGAGAGGGAGAAGTACAGGGTCACCATAGGCGACATAGTCAAGCTGATAGAGGAGCAGACCGATGGGGAGGTCCCGAGAGAGGCGTGGTTCCCGATCAACGTCAGCGCCGTGTTCTCCAGGTTTATAGAGGGCTTCAGCGGGGAGTTCAAGTTCGAGATGAGCAACCACCCAGCCTGCGGGGTGGGGACCTACGTCTACGTCGAGAGGAGGGGTGACACCACCAGGCTCGTGCCCATAACCGAGTTCGTGGACGTGGAAGGGCTCGTCGAGTACCTCGAGGAGAAGTGGAGGGACTTAGTGGAGGGCTCGAGCAGGCTCTTGACCGGGATGAGGCTGCTCTACACTATTCGGAAGTTTATACACCAGGAGAAGGCCCCCGAGGGCTTCGACCTCTACAAGTTGCTGTTCAACATCATCGTGAAGAGGAGCTACGAAGCTCTAGGCGAACTCCACTACAAGCTCTTGTTCCTGGGGCAGATGCACTTCATGGACCTATACAACTACGACATTCAGAGGGTCCAGAGGTGCAATATCCACTACGCTGTCCCAGACGGCAGGCTGATACCGTTCTGCGCGTTCAACATCTTCGAAGACATCTACAGGGAGAAGATACACAAGGAGAACAGTATTAGTCTGCTCGAGTACAGCAAGAAGTACGGGTTGCCCGAGGGCATCGTCACTAGGAAGTACATCAGGGACAGGCGCAAGCTGGAGTCGACGGAGATCTACAAGAAGACCTACGAGGGTATCCTCGAGCTGGTGAAGAGGTAACGAGCCCTGTTTTTAGCGGGCTATTTCCATCCCTACACGTTGGTTGAAGCATGTCGGGTTTCAAGTGCCTGGTCGTAGCAGGCACGCCGGGAGTGGGCAAGTCGACGGTCTCTAGATTACTGGCAGAGCGGATCGGGGGCACCTATGTAGACTTGAGCGAGCTCGTCGTTAGGGAGGGGCTCTACGACTACTACGACCCCGAGACCAACAGCTACGTGATCAACGAGGAGAGGGTCTCGGCTAGGGTTAGGGAGTTGTGCGAGAGCGGTAGAGGGGTCGTGATCTCGACGCACTATCCCGAGGTCTTAGACAGCGAGGTGGTGGACGTTGTGGTCGTCCTCCGACTGGACCCCCGGGAACTGATCGCCAGGTTGAGGAGCCGTGGCTGGAGCGTCAAGAAGGTGGCGGAGAACGTGATGGCAGAGGTCTTATCCGTAGTGTTGTCAAACGCCGTGGCCAGGTTCGGTACCGGGAAGGTTGTCGAGGTGGACGTAACAGGTAAGACCCCGGAAGAGGTCGTCGACGAGCTCCTACACAAGGTCAGGGGAGGGACCACCCCAGGCGGGTACATCGACTGGCTCGGTGTTGTTGAGCCCGGCTTCATAGAGGAGCTCGAAAGGGTGCTGGAGCGTGAGCCGGAGGCCTAGCTTCTTCCGACTGATGTCCTGGAGCGAGGTCAGGCGGGTGATCGACTCGGCGGACGTCGTCCTGCACGTGCTCGACATCAGAGACCCGCTCTCCACGCTGAGCGCGCGGGTCGAGAGCATAGTCCGCCGCCAGGGAAAGGAACTGGTCCTCGTCTTGAACAAGGCCGACCTCGTGCCCAGGGATGTAGCCGAGGCCTGGAAGAGGTACTTCGCCGGCAGGGGCTACAACGCGGTCTACGTGTCGACCACTAGACACCAGGGCACGCTCATATTGAGAAGGACTATAAAGCGCGTAGCCCCGAGACTCCCGACGGTCGTGGCCGTAGTCGGGTTCCCGAAGACTGGGAAGTCGTCTATAATCAACGCCTTGAAGGGGAGGCACTCCGCCCCCACGAGCCCCTATCCCGGTTCCCCAGGCTACACCAAGGGCATCCAGTTCATTAGGATAGACAAGGACATTCTCATGGTAGACACCCCTGGTGTGATCCCAATAGAAGGAGACCCGCTGGAGAGGGTTATCAGGGGGACCCCCGTCGAGCACATCGAGGACCCGGTAGGGGTAGCCCACATGCTGATCAAGAGGGTGCTCGAGAAAAGGCCCGACGCCTTCAAGAAGGCCTATGGCCTCGACTCCGTGGACCCCGAGGAGATACTGAGGGCTATAGCGGCCAGGCACGGCTGGTTCTATAAGAAGAGTAAGGAGCCCCTCGTTGAGGAGGCGGCTCGCAAGGTTATTAGGGATTTCCACGATGGTGTGATACCGTACTACGTCGAACCCGCGGAGGCGGAGTGAGCACGGCAATGGGGGTGCGAGTGAGGATAACAGGTGAGGGAGAGCGCGTCGTCGAGAACGTCTCTAGCGTGAGGGAGCTGCTGGCCAGAGTAGGCCTGGTGGGAGAGGAGGTGGTCGTGCTCCGGAACGGCGTCATACTGACAGAGGACGACGAGCTGCGCGACGGGGACGAGGTAATAGTCTACGTGGTGAAGTCTGGTGGCTGAGAGAGCGGGCTTGAGCGAGTTCGAGAGAGAGCTCTACAGCAGGCAACTGAAGCTGATAGGAGAAGAGGGGCAGCTGAAGCTGAAGAAGGCCAGGGTCCTCGTCGCCGGTCTAGGCGGTCTGGGCTCAGCCGTATCGATCTACCTGGCAGCCATGGGCGTGGGGAACCTCTACATACTGGACAGAGAGGTGGTCGAGGTCAGCAACCTCCAGAGGCAGGTGCTGTACTCAATAGACGACCTGGGCAAGCCCAAGCCGCTCGCCGCCGCAGAGAAGCTCAGGAAGCTGAACCCGAACACAAACGTCCAGCCCATATACGCCGAGGTCTCCGAGAGCCTCTTGTCGAGCATAGACGTGGACGTCTACGTCGACGCGTTCGACAACTGGCCCGCCAGGTTCGTCCTAGACAAGGTCGCCTGGTCCAAGAGAAAGCCCCTCGTCCACGGGGGCGTTAGGGGCTTCTACGGACAGGTGACGGTCGTCCTCCCCGGGGTGACACCCTGTCTTAGGGCCCTGTTCCCGATTACCGGCGAGACCAGGGAAGAGTCCCCTCTCCAGGTATTCCCCACAACGCCGGGGATCATAGGCCTAATAGAGGCCCTGGAGACCGCCAAGATAATCCTAGGTATGGGTAACCTTCTGGTCAACAAGCTGCTCGTCTACAACGGTCTCCAGCCCTCTTTCGAGGTCATCGAGTTCAAGCCAGACCCAAAAATGTTCGAGAGGTGCCAGTGAGGCTCAACCGCCCATCTCGGGCGTCATGAACGTGACCCTGTCGCCGTCCCGGAGCCTGTAGTCGGGGCTGAGTACAGGCCTGTCGTTTACGAAGGTCACGAAGACGAAGTGTCCTTGGGAGTACCTCTTGTATATCCTCGGGTTGAGCTTTTCAGAAACAGTCTTCACCAGCTCGTCTAGCGTGGCGCCCTCCGGTAGCTCGACCTCCATCGCGAAGACGCCTGACATCTCGCTCGCCCTCCCGGTGAAGACGACCTTCACCTTCACCGTCAGCCACCCGGCGCTTCCTCTATAACTACAACCCTGTCCCCGGCCCTTATAAGAGTCGACGGCTCGTCCGCGATTCTGTCGTTTACCAAGACTATGAGGTTGCCGCTGAAACCGCGCTCCACTATGGTTCTCACGAGCTCTGCCAGCGTTGTGGAGTCCCCGGGTACTTCGACCCAGACCCTGCTGGGTAGTACGAGGGCCCTCACGGGCATAGGCGGCTCCTACATGCTAGCCACTGTTAGAGTCCAGGCAATGGCGACCACTACCTCGATGGTCGTAGCGACCAGGGCTATCTTCAGCCACTCGCCCCACCCTATCTCCATCTTGTTCTTCTCGCTCAGGCCCACGGCTATTATGTTCGCCGAGCTGCCTATCGGCGTGTAGTTCCCGCCGAACACGCCGCCGTATAGTAGGGCCCAGAACGCCGCAGCCGAGCCCCCGATCGAGACCAGCGTCTGCGCGACGGGGGTCAGGGCCACTATGACGGACAAGTTGTCCAAGACGCTGCTTAGGCCCGCCGAGAGAACCAGCATGATGGTGTACAGGAGCGGGTAGGAAACCGCGCCTGTCAACGAGCTTAGCAGGACCGTCAGGTAAGCCAGCTTGGAGGCCACGCCAGACCAGAACAGAGAGTAGCCGAGCATGAAGAGCGAGATGAAGAATATTATAGAGGGCCACTCGACGCCCTTCTCGAGCACCTCGCCCATTCTCGAGGCGCCGATAAGGGGGGTCGACACCATTATCAGCGGGTAGGGTGTGAAGGCCAATAGGGCGTGGGGGTCCACGTTAATGCCTCCTAGGAGGCTTATCGCCCCCGACAGCTGGTCGTTTACCCCGATGAGGGTCAGGAAGGCTATTAGTATTACCAGGCCCTCCTTAACCCTGGTGATCTCGCTGGGGGACAGCGAGGTGTAGAAGCGCACCGCTATCTTGTCTATCATGTCCCTGCTCAACCTCTCGCCGAAACCCGAGAGGTAGCCTCTCGCGAGCGCGGAGAACACCACTACTAGGAGCGCTAGGTTTAGCAGGGACAAAGGCAGGGCCTTGACTATGAAGGACGTTATACTGAGGTTCGCTGTGAAGGCCAAGTAGAGCCCTATGGGGTTCCCCACGGGCAGGGCGACGCTACCCGTGTTGGTGGCTAGTACTGACAGTATGACCAGAGGCCTCACGTCGTAGCCTGTGAGCTTGTAGATGTCGAAGACCAGCATGAGCACGTACGTGATACTCGCTACTTCGCCCACAGCCAGCGAGAGGAACCAGGAGAGGATAGACAAGTAGGCCACGAGCAGTACAGGGTTGCCGCGGCTGGCCTGCAGCACTCTTATGGCGAGGTACTCGAAGACCCTCAGCGACCTCAGGACGTAGGCGAGGGTCATGCTACCGATTAGGAAGAGGATCAGCCCCCACTCCACTCCCCCTAACACCAGCTGCGGGGAGACAACGCCCAGGAAGACTATCGCGGATACGCCGAGGAGGGCCGCGTAGTACCTGTACTCCATCGAGATCACTGTGAGGGCTATCACGACGAGGAAGAAGCCCAGGCTAGCGCCCTGCTCCACTATGCTCCTCGCGGAGTTTATCAGCGAAGGGTCCGGGCAGCCTCCTCTCACACTACACCACGCGTCAATGATGCTCTTACCCACCCCCTCGTACGGCACCCTGATGAGGTACATGCCGGCGAACGACAAC
>NZ_JBMFLY010000022.1:0-17360 GCF_049970955.1 Thermogladius sp.
GGCTTTCCTGAACTTTAACCAGCCTATTACGAAGGGCACAACGATCCACAACACTGCCGAGGCTACGACCAGTAACGGGTTAACGACGGACCCAACGCTTTTAGGCTCGATGCTGAGACCGTTGTGGATCCCGAAGTAGTACTGGGAGAAAGATGTCGGGCCCAGAGGCGAGAGGTAGTACGATATGTACGTGTTCACCCGGAGCCTCTCGTAGAGGCCAGGCCCTATCCCCTGCATTTGGGTCACCACGAACACTATGATCTGGTAGAGTATAGTGAATAGCAAGTACGCTGCCACGGCTAGCGCGATGTAGGCTCCTCCCCTGGTAGAGCTCGCGATAGCGTAGCAAAGGCTGTAGAACGCTATCAGGGAAGCGGCCAGCCCGGCGAAGAGCAAGAGGTAGGAGTACAGGTCGAAGTAAACCCCAATCAGGGCGTGCAGCGTCAGCATTGTTGATGCGAAGAACAGCAGGGACGACGCCAGAGCCACTAGTACGCCCGCTACAAACCTCGTTATGTAGACGTCCAGGCGGGTAATAGGCCTCGCCAGGAGGAACTCGAGGGAGCCCGACGACCTGGGCTTAGCCAGGTATACGTAGGCTAGGTATATCATCAGGATAGGGAAGAACGTCGAGAAGGGGGCTACCCCTACCGTCCCGGCCAGGACGCCCGCCACGATCTTACTCATAGACACACCGCTCACCGTGGACACCAACGGGTTAGCGTAGCCGACTATGACGCAGCTGCTGTTACGCGCCACTAACAACACGTGTAGTGACCCAACTATGTCCTCGCCAGTAGTCGTCGTGACGCTCCGGAAATCCCACACTATTTTCTCGAGCTCGCTAGAGTTCGCTACATTAAACCTGACCAAGTTCAGGCCTGGCGCGACTTCGCCGAGGGGTATCAGGTAGGAGGCGAGGTTGCCGTAGTCAACTTTGTCTGGGAGACTTGTGGAGTTCGGTACCAGGTAGAGCTTGTAGGTTAAGTTGTCCCTGTCTAGTAGAAGGACCACAGATACAAGCTCGTACCTGCCCTGCCCGTAATTAACCAGTAAGAAGGCTGTATCAAGGTACTTGTCCGACAACGTCCTGCCTTGTAGTGGAGTCGGAATTATTACCCCAGGAGGTCTCGTTTGGGGTATTAACTCCTTAATAGGGATCGAAGTCTCGTTCAGGCAGTAGAACGCCCAGTTGGCTGGGGGGCTGAACGGGATCGAGCTCGCCACGTAGACGGTGTCGTTGTCGAGAGTAAATGGTCTACTATACGATGTGGTGAAAGAGTAGCTACCCGTCTTAGTCGTGACATCTACCTTTAAGTACAGGCTAGACTGGTTGTCAAACTGGCCGATCGGGCTAGTCAAGTTTTTGGACACGGAGATCTTGCCGTACCCGGTGACCACGCCGCTGTCTAAGACAGTGGTCTCGGGTGGCGTATTAGGCTTGGAAAACGTGAAATTACCCAGCTCGTAGAATATACCCCCTTCCGTCGGTTTGAAATCTGGCGCCAGCAGTAGCGCCTCGAGGTAGAACTGATTTCTAGCGGGGCTTACATACGAATATAGCGCGACGTAGGTAGTCCCGGGCGTAGTGGCCAGGGTGCTGGAGGTCAAGTAGGCGAGCCCTACCCCGGCTAGGACAAACAATGATAGTGCCACTATTACGGATAGTCTTAGAAGACCTCTCTTGAAGTCGTAGAGCACGGGGTTCACGGACTCTCGGCCTCCTTAATCAAGCTGAAGAAGAAGTCTTCGAGACTCCTCTCCTCTCTCCTAACCTCCAAAACGCCGACACCGTTCTTGACGAGCTCGGCGACGACCTCTTCCACGCTGCCCGAGGGCCTCCTAACGAGGATTCTACCCCCTTCCAGGACGACGGGCTCGCCGAACCTGCCGAGTATCCTGAGAGTGTTTTCGTCCACTCTACTTAAGGCCAGGTAGATTCCCGGGCTAGCCTTGCTCTTGATCTCCTCCATCGCGTGTACGCCTATTATCCTACCCTTGTGTATGAAGACGACTCGGTCTGCTATGTCTTCAACCTCGCTCAGTATGTGGGATGAGAAGAGGACCGCTTTACCCTTCTTCCTGAACTCCTTAGTCAACTCCCTGAAGAAGGCGATCCCCTGCGGGTCTAGGCCGTTCAAGACCTCGTCGAGTATGAAGTTAGGCGGGTCGTTTATCATAGACACGGCTAGGGCAAACCTCTTCTTCATCCCCTGGGAGTAGGAGGACAGCTTCATGTAGAGGGCGTTACCCAACCCGAACTCCTCGAGGAGCTCCCTGCCGAGCTTCCTAGCCTCTGTGCCAGTAATCCCGTAGTAGCCCGCGAGGTAGACGAAGTAGTCTAGCGCCCTGAAATCCGTCTCGAAGATAGGTAGCTCGGGAACCCAGCCGACTCTCCTAGATGCGGCCCTCTTCTCCTTGGTCACAGAGTAGCCGTCTACAACGACGTCCCCGGAGTCGGGCGGCAGCACCCCGACAGCTATTCTAATAGTGGTCGTCTTACCGGCCCCGTTGAGGCCGACGTACCCGACTACTTCGCCATTGGATACTTTGAAAGACACGTCCTCGAGAACCTTTTTGCGCCCAAAAGACTTGTGCAGGTTCAGAATCTCGATCGTCAACTGTGAAAGTCCCTGCGGAGATCTTACCTCACGCTGGGTATAAAAGTGTTTCCTCAAGGGCTAGCTGACGGGCGGCGGTATTATAGTGAGAGTTTTAACCGGGTAGTCTTTGAGCCTCTCTTTCCACATCTCGCCTAGCCCTAGTATCACTATTATGTCCGATATGGTCACCCTCGCCTTCTCGAGCATGTCTATTACAGCCCTCATGGTCTTACCCGAGTAGACGACGTCGGCCAGTATGAGGACGAAGTCTTTCCTACTCAGCATGTCCTTGTCCAGGTAGAGGGCCTCGGCCTCCTTCGGGCTCCTCACTACTATAGAGCTGAAGTACTGGACGCCCGGGTAGCTCCTCCTTTTGACCAGTATAATGGGCGCACCAAGCTCCATCCCCAGGAGTGTGCCTAGAGGTAGCACGGACTCGGCCGTCACGACGATCTTAGTGATGTTCGTCGGGACCAGCTCTAGTAGTAGGACGATGGAGAGCAGCCTGATGACGTAGGGGTCTTTGAGGACCCTCGACAAGTCTATGAGGGTGCTCTTCTCGTGTTCTACCAGCTCTCGTAGTAGGTGGTTTATGTCTATCGAGAGGGTCAGCTTCGAGAGTATGTTGACGGCCTGCTCGTAGCTGGGTATTATGTTCCCTCTCACGTACCTGCAGAGAACGGATTCCGGTATGCCCGTGAGCATGGAGAGGTCCTTGTAGGACAGGTTGATCTTCAGGAGTCGTAGCATCTCGTTAGCCAACAGCCTGATCTTCATCCTGTTGGCCTTCGTAGTACCGTAGACTCTGTTAATGTTGCTCATCATTTGAGATACTTCGCTGTCGAGGGGTTTTCTCACGACTATCGAGGTTATCGAACTCCTGACCATGCTACCGACCTTCTCGTCTATGATAACTTTAATACGGCTAAATAAAAACTTATTCAAAGTGGGATGAGTGGGGTCTTAAGTACCGACCTTGATGAGGAGAAACCCACGCTACGACCGGTGGGTTGAACTGGTCGAGTTAAAGTTCGACGAGGCGTTTACAGAGCTCGGTATCAGGGTCGAGACGGTATACGAGAAGCTCCTTGAGAGCGTACTAGAAGGGCTGGACTACGTCCTCGTCTGCGGCTCCTGTAGCGAGTGGGAGTACTGCGTGGTCTCCTCGATAACTTTCCAGGGCGACTACTTCGAGGTCGGCATGAGGGGGGCTAGAGTCTCGGTGAGCGAACAGCACCCATTCGATAAGCTGGTCGAGAGGCTCTTTGCGCTTTCGCGGACCATCGTGAAAAAGGGCGGTAGAGTGTACTTCTACCTCACCCCCGAATTCGCCAAGCCGGCGCGGCTCATGCTCTGCGGGGACAGAGAGCCCTCTGATATAAGAGTCGAAGGGGCGTTATTTGAGGAGAGAGAATTTATCGAGGGCGGGAGGGAGTAGTGGTCCTAGTCAGAGCGAGCAAGTGGCTCAGCGAAGAGGACTTCCAGGAGCTACTCAAGGTAGCTAACTATATCGGTAGAACGGGGGGCAGCGTCTCCTTCGAGATCGACGTGGACAAGGCAGTATCGAACGGCTACACTTTCGAGGACGTCCTCAACCTGGTCAACGACCTCCAGCTAGAGGTCGAGGGATCTTTAGAGGAGCTGAGACGCGAGTTCGATAAGTTCCGTGTATCGGTGGATTACGACTCGTTGTCCGGCTACGTCCTGCTTCGAGTACCGCTGGGGGTCGTGGGCAGGGTCAAGGACAAGCTGAGGGAGATAGGTGCTAGGAGACTCGGCGTGCAGAACGGGCTTGTCGTGTACAGGCTACCCCCCTACATGCTACACACAGCCCGGATGGTCGTGGAGGCGTCGGGTTTATCCATCGAGGACAGGCAAGCTTTGACCGCTAAGAAGGAACTACCCTTCAAGCCCGAGCTCGTCAACGTAAAGCTGAGAGACTACCAGGAAGAGGCTCTCGCGAAGTGGCTCGAGAACAAGGGCACCGGTATCATAGCCCTGCCGACGGGGTCCGGAAAGACGCTCATAGGGGTGGCGGCCATCACGAAGATCTCCGAGAGGACCCTCATTGTTACCTACACGAAAGAGCAGGCTGTCCAATGGAGAGAGACGATACTGAAGTACACGAACACGCCCAGCCACATGGTAGGCCTGCTCTACAGCGAGGAGAAGAGGATAGCACCCATCACGATAACAACCTACCAAACAGGCTTCAGGATGATCAAGGAGATAGCGCCGCAGTACAGCCTCTTAATAGTAGACGAGGTGCACCACCTGCCCGCGGACAAGTTCAGGTTCATCGCCGTCCACGCCGTGGCACCCTACAGGATGGGCCTGTCTGCCACCCCGTACAGGGAGGACGGGAGGCACGAAGAACTGTTCCCGCTACTCGGGGGAGTGGTGTACTACAAGACGCCCGCCGAGCTGGCGGAGCAGGGCTACCTGGCGAGGTACGTGGTCTACACGGTGAAGACCAGGCTCCCTCCCAACGAGTGGAAGGAGTACCTCGAGTTGAGGACTATATTTGAGAAGTACGCTGCGGGCAGGACATTTGAGCAACTAGTAAACGACGCGTCTAGAGGGGACAAGTCGGCTGCCGAAGCACTCAGGGTCCACAGCAAGATCAGGGGGCTTCTCGCAAAGTCTAAGGCCAAAATAGAGAAGGCTGTTGAAATCGCCAGAAGCGAGCTCGCGAAGGGGAGCAAGATAATAGTCTTCACACAGTACGTCGAGCAGGCCGAGGAGTTGGCGAAGAGGCTTAACGCCTGGCTGCTGACAGGCGAGACGCCCGGTGAGGAGAGGAGGAGGGCCCTCGAGGAGTTCAAGTCCGCGAAGTCGGGTATACTCGTGGTCACGACGGTAGGCGACGAGGGGCTGGATATACCAGACGCGAACGTCGGTATAATCGTCTCCGGCACTGGGTCTAGGAGGCAGTTCATACAGAGGCTGGGCAGGATCCTGAGACCGAAGCCCGGTGGTGGCGAGGCCAGGTTGTACGAGATCGTCCTCGAGAAGACGAGCGAGGAGTTCCAGGCTAGGAAGAGGAAGAGCACCGGCTTAAGCGACTTCGCCTAGCTCTTCTTAACCTTCGCCCTAATAGACTCGAGCAAACTCCTGTCTATACCCATTCTCCTAACGATCTCGAGCACCTTATTGTACGCCTCCTCGTCGCTGGACGCCTCCACGTTGAAGACTATGTTCGTGCCCGACAACGCTATCCTGTACCTCGTCTTACCCAGGAAAACGTACTTTTCGACCAGGACTAGGTCGCTCTTCGACACCTCGCTCAATCAGCCAACCCCTTTATCATCACTCTTCAGCGATCGAGGACTTCCTCATGCAATCTCTAACTAGGCCAATTCTCCTTTAATAACTTGTAGACCTCGGATAAGGCCATGGGGAGAGTCTTGGTCTCGGCTACTACCGGCATGAAGTTGCTGTCGCCCGTCCACCTCGGGACGACGTGGACGTGGACGTGGCCCGGCACACCAGCGCCGGCGGGCCTGCCGATGTTAACCCCTATATTGAAGCCCTCGGGGTTGAGGGACTTCCTTATCGCGGCCATGCTCTTGTTGACAAGCTGCATTAGTTCTAAAAGCTCTTCGTCGCTCATCTTCTCGAGGCTGTCCACGTGCCTGTAGGGCGCCACCATTACATGGCCGGTGTTGTAGGGGAAGGTATTTAACACCACGAAGTTGAACCGCCCCCTGTAGACTATGTAGGCCTCGTCGTCTCTCGCGCTCTGCAGTTTGCAGAAGAGGCACTCCTGCGCGCCCGCCGCTGTCTTAACGTACTGGTACCTCCAAGGCGACCAGAGTATCCTCAAATGTAGGCACCCCGTCGCATAGCATATTTTTAGCTCAGGGCGGATTATATGTGTAGTAAATCAACAAAAAAGCTGTCCACGGACGGGAGTGGTCCCGTTTGACCGAGCTCTCGCTACTAGCAGTAGTCGAGTACGCTACTACGTTGCTCTTCCTAGCCCCCTTCTCCGTCTACGACTACAAGAAGAGGGACATCCCGGATAAACTCGTGTACTTGTTCCTAGCGGTGTCGGTGGTCTTCTGTTTCCTGAACTTCTACTTTGTGAAAGACCTCGTGCCCTTCCAAGCCCAGGCTCTCTACACCCTGGTGTCCGTGGTGCCTGTCCCGCTAGTGCTACTTGTCCTGGCGAGGCTGGAGCTCGTGGGGCTGGCCGACTTCTACGTGGTCACGTCGATCGCTGTCGCCTACTCCTCGCCTCTCAACTACCCCACTCTACTAGGTGGGTACAGCGTCCCCGTGCCTCCTATAGTCTACTCGGTCTTAATCTACGCCTTAATACTCCAGATCGCGGTCCACTACGCTGTTCTTGCTGTGAGATTGCGCAGGTTCGGGTTTAGGGTTCCAAAGGGCTTCAGCGCGTGGGACAAGGTCTTCTTGGCGATAGCGGGCTGGCCTATTACAGTGGGCGAACTACTAGAGAAAGACTACTACACACCTCTACAGGAGCCCTTCGAGAGCCCGCTGGGAGTAGAGTGGAGGCTTAAGGGACTAACGAAAATAGAGGACTCGGAGTTGAGGTCTAGAATCGGCGAGTACCTCGAAAGGGGGCTAATCAAACACGACGAGGTAGTGTGGGCCTCCTACGGCCACCCGCTAGTGGTCTACATATTGTTTGGCTTCATAATGTTCCTGGTAAGGGGCTTCTAGACCTCACTCCTCGGCGTCCCTAATACCCTCCTCCGTTATTACGAAGACTGCCTCCCCCTCTGGTAGGTGGGGGGCGTCGACGATCCTGGCTATCCTCTTGTTACCTTTCGACTTTCTCAGCTGGACTCTCACACCTGGTGTGTGCGCTAGTACGTGCCCTCCCACGGCCACGGTGGGGTCGCCGTAGAACACGTCGGGCCTGGCCATCACCTGGTTGGTTACTACAACCGCTAGATTGTACGCCTCCGCGAGCCTCATTAACTGGTGTAGGTGCGCGTTGAGCTTTTGCTGCCTCTCGGCCAGGTGCTCTCTACCAGGGTACTCTGCCCTGAAGTGGCTCGTGACGCTGTCTATCACCACGAGCTTGACGTTGTTCTTGGGCACGAAGCTGAATAGCTCCTCGACTATGCTGATCTGGTGGTCGCTGTTGTACGCCCTCTGGTAGAATATGTTCTCCATAGCCTTATCGGGCTCCAGGCCCACAGCTCTAGCCATCGCCTCGATCCTCTCCCACCTGAAAGTCCCCTCGGTGTCTATGTAGACCGCCTTCCCAGACAGCCCTCCCTTCTCGGGCGGTAGTTGCACGTTCACGCTGAGTTGGTGGCATATCTGGGTCTTCCCCGTGCCGTACTCGCCGAAGAACTCGGTAATGGTCTTCGTCTCAACACCTCCGCCTAGGATGTTGTCGAGCTCTCTACTACCCGTCGTTATCTTCTTTATAGACAGCCTCTCGTACTTCACGTCCTTGGCCGTCTTGAAGGTCAGCCCGAGAACCTTCCTCGCGGAGTCGATGAGCCTGGACACCGTTGTGGGGGGTAGCCCGGTCTTCTCCGAAACCTCCTCGGGCCTGGCGACTATCAGAGCCCAAACAGTAGTGTACCCGGCCGACTCGAGCTTCTCGGCTATTTGGGGGTTGACGCCCGGTAAATCCTTCACGTAAATGATCTTGCTAGAAGACCCACCCTCGCTCACGCTACCACCCTACCTATGTAATAGCTGTTTTTAAACCGGCTATTTACGTTAACTAGGCTCTGCCTCCTCCCGGTACTCTAGTATCTCGTGGAACGTGTTCCGGCGACAGTATGGGCAGTAGTGGAAAAGCTGTGTAAACTCCTTCTTGAGAGGGAAGCTTACCTCCAGCTTCCACGTGTTGCCGCACTCTTTACACTTTAGTAGCCAGTAGGGTATTCCTGGTCACCCCTTTTCCCGCAGTATACCCTTTTCGACCAACATTTTTAGTGCCCGGTTTAAAACGTCTACGACGACGCCCCTCTTACCAACATCGCCCAGTACCCTGGCGGCTGTCAGGTCTATATCGCCTGTCCTGGTCAGGTCCAAAAGGACTTTTGCCTCCGAGTCCGTTAGCACGTCTGAGAGATACCTTAAGGCTATCCGGGCTAGGACAACCGGCTCCAAGCCGCCGAACGGCTTACCGGTGTCGACGGTGTCGAGCCTTTTAACAACTCTTAAACCGATGACCGTGACGTACTCGTCGTCTCTTATACCAGGGTAGATCTTCCTCAACTCGCTCACGAGCTCGGCTCTGCTCTCAAACCCGTCTCTTCTAGCCTCGCTCTCGCTGATGTCTCTCAGTCTCTTGTAGTACACGTACTCGACTCTAGCTAGGGCTATCGGGCGCGAGCCCGCGTGTATTATTACTTGCCTGTATTTCGGCCTTACAATGCCCCTCCTGATAGTCGTCGTTTTAGAGCCCTCAATCAGCTTCTCCGCGTACTCCCCCCGGAAGATTATGTGCCTCCCGAGAAACTTCTTGGGCGGCATCCTCGGCTACTCTACTCACAGCTGGTAGCTCGCCAAAGGCCTCCTACTGACCAGGAGAGGTAGCGTGGGCTCTGTCCTGGGGTACCCCTTGACCTCTTCACCGAGCTTAGCGGCAAGCTCGCTCAAAGACATAGTGATGGTCTCGTTAGTCGCCCTCACCCTGACGCTGAGCGTCCCGCTCTTGACCTCTCTCTCGCCTATCACTACGATGTAAGGTATCCACTCTCTCCCCGCGTCTCTGATCTTCTTCCCCAGGCTCTCGTCTCTGTCGTCGACGTCCACTCGGTAGCCCTCGTCAGCTAGCGCCTGGGCCACCTTGATGGCGTAGTCTACGTAGTCCTTGGAGACCGGTATTACTCTAACCTGTACAGGGGCTAGCCAGGTGGGTATACTGGGCGTCCTCCCCTGCTTCTCCTCTAGCGCAGCGGTGTCTAGCAACATGTAGATGTACCTCTCGACGCCGCCGATGATAGCGGTGTGGATTATCACCGGGTGCTTCTTCTCGCCCTCGGGCGTCGTGTAGGTTATGTTGAACCTCTTACCGTTGCCTACGTCTATCTGGAAGGTCGCTATCTCCCTAGGCCTCCCGATGTTGTCTATTATGTGGTACTCCACGTTGAGAACCCAGTAGTAGATACCGCCCGGTATCACGGCTACCAGAACTGGGTAGTTCTCTCTCTTGACGAACTCAACTATGTCGTTGAAGTTGTTCTCGAAGAAGTCTCTCGAGACGTTGTACAGTGCTACATACCTCCTGCCGACCTTCCTTGCCTCCTCCATAATCTTCTCCTGGACTAGCTTCGACACCTCTATGGCCTCCCTGAGGTCTCTGGTCAGTATGTGGAGGTCCGGCATGTAGAACTTCCTAAGCCTGAAGCAGAGGTTGAGCTCGCCTCTCTGCTCGAGCCTGTAGCTGTCTGCGACCTCGAACATGCCGAATGGCAGGTCCTTGTAGCTTATGACCCAGTCTCTCAACATGGCGAACTGCTGGTGACAGGCAGCGTACCTCATGACGTACCTGTCCTCGTCTACAGCGACCTCGTACAGCCGGTCCCCGAACAAGAGCGCGTGCTCTAGGACAGGTCTCTCCTTCAGGTTGAACATGTTACTGCCCATAACCTTGAAGACGGGGATGCCTAGGCTCCTCACGACCTGCCAGCTGTACCTCATAACCGACTCCATTATAACCACGGCGTGGGGCCCGTACCTCATGTGGCCGTGGTCGCTCATCGGCTCCCACTCGAAGCCGAACTTCCTACAGTAGTCGTTCACCCTGTTCTCTCCGCCGGCTAGCTCGACCCCGAAGACCTCCTTGTCCACTAGGATCTTCAGGTCGGGGTACTTCGAGTAGTCGAACTCGGCCGGGTTGTACACTCTGCCCTCGGGGGTGACGATGTAGAAGGTCTTCTCCACAGTCCGCCTCACTACGCCTGTCTCCTGCTTCCTTATGGTCTTGGACAGCTCGCTGAGGGGGTGGCCGTAACACTCTAAGGTGAACTCCTTGTACCAGCCGAAGGGGGCTCTCTCTACCCTCAGACCCCTCTCCTTTAGCTTGTCGGCGAACTTCCTGAGGACGTCCATGGCTACTGGCGGGGGAGCCAGCTCGCTCGACAGGTGGGCGTAGGGGTAGACCACTACAATACTGGGCTTGAGGCTGGAGGCCGTCTCGTAGACTTCGCTGGCAGCCCTCTCCGCCACACTCTCGTCGTCGCCCTGCTCCACTGTCGAAAAGACTACTAGTGCGTTCTCGAAATCGCCTGTAGCGCTCGCCTCGCCGAGGCTCTCCGGCTCCTTGACAGCCGGCTCCCTCACCTTGTACGAGAACCTCTTGGCGTGTATTAGAAGTAGCCTCAAAACCCATCCCTTTAAGGCTTGATGCATTAATGAGCGAGGACTCATTTAATACTTTGCTTTCGCTGAAGAAGCTTAATAGCGTGTGTCGCGTTCGTAGTAGTTGGTGATGAACCCCTAAAACGCGAGAGATGAGCGGACCTGTCTCAGCTGAGAGGAGTCTTACGAGGGGGCTCAGCCTGCACTACGCGGTGGTATCCAAGGAGAGAACCTCGCCGACTACTACTCCCGGCATCTGAGAGAGGCCGCCGTTCTTCCCCAGGAGTTTCACGGCGATAGACTTGAGGCGCTTGTAGCTCGTACTGCTGATGTTGAACACCTTGGTTACGAAGTCCTCGGGGGGCACTACTCTCGTTGAAGCCGCGTAGGCCACCATGTACGCTAGCGCGTACCTGCCGCGAAGACTCCTGGAGAGGAGGGCGGGGTTCTCCCTCCTAATGATCTCGAGCCCTCTCTCCACGTAGGTCTTCACCCCCTCCTTCTCAATGTTCTTCTCCGCCACTATAGACGCCTTGCTCTTAACCGTGTTAACAAACCTGCCTGTCTCGAGGACCTTGTCTGTGTCGACTACCATCCAAGGCTTCTCCTTGGCGATCTTGTAGGCCTTGTTGTACAGCCTGAGCCTGAACCTGTACGTCTTCCTGTCGATCACGCTCCTCGGGCCACGCCTCCGCCCGCGTACTGCCTCGCCCTCGTCGGTGTCAGGTGCGTGGGCGTACTCGTAAACCCTGTCTACGACGAGGCCGCACGCGCTACAGACCACGAAGCCCTCCTCGTAGTCCCAGACGAGGCTGGACCCGCATACAGGGCATTTCTCCATTGCGACACCAAGCTAGCATACGTTAGCCGTTGTTATTAGAGGAGATTTCAACCGAGGGGAGGGGGAGGGTTGGGCGAAAGTATTGAGCGGAGTTCGTTTATTAACCTTGTAAAGTCTATCATTAGCAAGGTGGTTGTATTGGAGGCTGTTCTACCAGGCACAGTGATCGGGATCAAGACCAGCAGCGGCGTGGTCCTGGCCGGCGAGAAGAGGATGACCTACGACGGCTTCATCTTGAGTAAGAGCGTAAGGAAGCTGTTCCCGATCACCGAGCACACAGCGGTAGGGTTCGCGGGCTTAACGGGGGACATGAACTTCCTGTACAGGGTCCTCAAGACCGAGGCAAAGAACTACGAGCTCGAGCACGGGAGGGAGATCAAGACCAGGAGCCTCGCAAAGTTGCTCTCCATAATCCTCTACAGTTACAAGCTCTTCCCCATGCTAACAGAGGCAGTGGTGGGCGGCTTCGACGAGGCCCCGAGCCTTTTCGTGCTAGACCCCGTAGGCAGTTTGCTAGAGGAGAGGTACACTGCGCTGGGCTCGGGCTCCCAGCTAGCTCTGAGCATAATCGAGCAGAGCTACAGGGAGGACATGCCGCTCGAAGAGGCGAAGAACCTGGCTATCAAAGCGGTCTTGGCCGCTATAGAGAGGGACGTCTTGTCGGGCGACGGCGTCGACGTCCTAATCATAACTAGGGAGGGTATTAAGAGCGAGGAACACTTGCTGGCCAGGTCCACGACCCGCTGAGGGAAGACCCTTCCGCTTTTCTAAGGCCGTTGGTGAAAATTTATTTACTCGACTCAAGCCTAAATAATTAGTCGAGTGGGACAGGTGTACCTCTATATGAATATACGCGTGAAGGCAGTTTTCCCTATACTCTTCCTGGCTATAGTAGTACTACCCCTCCTTACAGTAGTGCCGGTGAGCCAGGCGGCAAACCTGCCTCCAAGCAGGGTCACGGACGTGAAGAGCCTGCTAGAGGTCTTCGATAGCCCCAGCCCCAAGGTTGTAGACGCGCAGGAGCCGGGCGTCCAGGTCGTAACCAGCGGTGGCTCACAGGTATACAAGCCCTTCATCCTCGTGGCGTACAAGCAGGCGCTCTCCTACGTCAGGGAGTACGCTAAGATAAAGTACTACGTCCCGCTACCCAACGGCGTAGTAGTCGCGCACGTGGTTGTCTCGAGAGAGGGGCTCGTCAAGCTAGCCGGGCTACCCGGCGTCTTGAGTATCATGCCCTCACCCTCCCTGGAGGAGCTGTTCTCGGACCGGGCCAGGCTTAAGTCGATGGCGTTCGAGGACAAGAGCCCCAGCCAGGTCGCTGGCTCTGGCGGCTACGGTACTTTCTCGAGCCTAGACGTACTAGGCGTGAAGAGGGAGTGGTCCACCTACGGCTACAAAGGTAAGGGAGTGATAGTTGGCATAGTGGACACCGGTGTAGACTTCACCAACCCCGAGCTCGGGCTAGACGCGGTCGCGAGGGACTCCTCCGGTACACCGCTCGTGGTAGTCAACGACGAGCACATAGCGCTGACGCCCATTACTGTTGTGAGAGACGCTAACGGCTACCTGAACACGAGCGGCGCTATCGTCCCAGTGTTCAGCACCCTCTACTCCGGTCTCTACTACGGGTATCCATACGTATACGCAGTAAGGGTGACGGTCAACTACAAGGCTCCGCCTGTGAGTAAGAGCGGCGTCTACAAGTTCGGCTTCCTAGAGTGGTTCTTCTCCGACTCGCTCACAGGCTACTACGTAAGAGTCAGGGTACCCACTCTACTCGTGGACGCCGACACTCCAGGAGTGTACAACGCCGTGATGTTCGACTTGTCTTCGGCGTTCTACGCCTTGTCCGTGACCATGAGGAGCCTGGAGAACAGCACGCTGGGCACAGTGTTATGGGTTGCCCCGAACCCCGCCTGGCTAGACTACAGCTTTAACGACGAGCAACTCTTCAAGCTGGGCGTAAACGACGTGGTCGGCAGGGACTTCAATGGTGACGGCATTATAGACTTCGGCGTCGGCGTGATAGCGGGCGCTTACATAGACTCGTACGGTCTAGCGGACTACACCTACTCGTACCCCACTTTCACGTTCGGCCAGCCAGGCGAGTACCCCGGCTTAGACCCCAACGGTAAATACGTCGCTATACTGACGGACTGGGAGGGGCACGGCACTAGTGTGGCTACGGTTATCGCCGCTAGGGGCAGGCTCAACTACACAGGCTACGGCGGCGTGTACAAGCTATACGGTGTCGCGCCCGAGGCCAAGCTATCTGCCGGCACAGGGTTCTTCTTCGGAGACCTGATACCGGTCGAGTACTGGCTGGGCGGCTGGGACTGGGTCTACGACCCGACTTACGACGCCCTCCTCCCAGTGCCCAGCGGTGTGAGGAGGGCCGACATAATCAGCAACAGCTGGGGCTACATAAACCTGGCTAGGTGGGGCCACCAGGGTCCCGGCATGGACTACCTGTCGGCCGTCTTCAACCAGATAATATCCGTCAACCTGCTGATCAACCACAACGTAACCATAGTGTTCGCGGCTGGGAACTACGGGCCGGGCTACACGACTATATCCGCACCCGGTGCCGACCTGTTGATAATAGAGGTAGCCGCTTCCACGAACATGGAGTACTTCAGGTTGTACGGCTTCCCGCCCGGCTACAGCGGTGATATAGTACCCTTCAGTAGCAGAGGGCCCAACGCGCTCGGCTACCCGAAGCCCGACGTCGCTGCCATAGGCGCGTTCGAGTGGGCCGGCGTCAGGACGGTCGACGGTAGAGGCTACGGCGTGATAGGGTACGACGAGGGCGCCGGCGGGGGCTTGACGCTATTCGGCGGTACAAGCGAGGCGACACCCTTCACTAGCGGCGTCCTAGCCCTAGGCGTACAGGCCTACATGTCCAAGTACGGCTACGTGCCATCCCCCATAGAGCTCAAGGTGCTGCTCAAGAGCAGCACGAACGACTTGAAGTACCCCGCCCTGGAGCAGGGCAGCGGGCTGGTCGACGCGTACAAGCTGGTATCCACGATACTGAGCGGGGGCATGACCGCGTACCTGACGCAGCCGATAGCTTCGGCCTTCACCGAGAACTACGCTAACGTGTACGGTAGCTACACGGGTGTTATAGCGGGCATGTTAGCCGACACGGCGCTGTACGCCGTAGTCCCGCCGGGCTCCACCTACGACTTCACGATAAACCTGAAAGGACAGGGCCCAGCTTTCGCGAGAGCTGTGTGGTACCAGCTCGTTAGGGAGGTACCCCTCTACAGCGGCGTGTACTACTTCACCACGAGGTACTTCGTACTGCCCAGGGCGTACTTCGCTGACGCGGACTACGTAGAGTTCTACATAGTCTTCCAGAACCTGTCCTACAACCCGCCATACTACGGCATGTTGCCCTCGAGCAACGGCTACATGATCAGGGCGGACGCCTTCGACTACTACAACGGCAGCTTGTACAGGCTGACCACGGACGCTAGGGTAGCGACCGAGGACAGGATCCCCGTGGGCAACGTGATGCAGAGAGTTAAAGGAGACCTTGTACTGAGGCTCAGGCCGAACCCGAGCGTCCCCGCCCCCACGCCCGTTGTTGTCAGTATAGTTGCCAGGGTGTACAAGGAGGCGCCGTCGTACTTAGTGTCGTTCAGTCTACCGTACGCCTACGTCAACGGCACGGGCTCGATAAAGGGTAGAATAGTGGTGCCCTCGACTCAGCCCCCAGGAGTCTACGACTTCAAGATACAGGTGTACACGTCCAATAAGATAATAGTGATACCGGCCACAGTAGTCGTACCGGCTGTACTAGACTCCACGTGGTACGTCAGGCTAGGCGGCTTCAAGTCGGTGCTGTCGTACGACTCCTACACGCCGGTCGGCCTCGCAGACCCTGCCTACGGCAGGTACACTGAGAGCCTCGACTGGAGGATGATACCTGTCTACGTGTCAGACCCGAGGATAGCCGGCATTCTACTGATGGCCAGGTGGTCTAGCGGGCCCGCCACCTCCCTCGAGCTACTGGTCCAGCCGCCGGGAGGCTCATTCCTGCCTTCAGGAGACCTCAACCTGTTCTCGGGCTACAAGCTCGCGGCGTCGATAGGCTACGTGTACAACCCGAGCCCGAGTGACCAGTTGAGCGGTTTCTTGAGGCTCTACGCGCCCGTGAAGTGGAGTACGCTACACGCCTACGCCGATATACTCGCACACTACAGGATAACGGTCTCGCCGACGAGCTACAGGGAGACGATCATACCGGTGACCTACGCGTATCCGGGCGTCTTGAGCGGGCTCTACAGGATCCTGGTAGCCTTCAACAGCTACAGCGGTAGGCTCCTCTACGACCCCGTCACGATAGAGATAACCGTGGTGAGGGCCTACCAGGTCAAGACACAGACCTCCAGCGGGCTGAGCGTGACAGCCTACTTCACCGCGCCCTCGATAACGTTCCCGCTACTAGGCGCTAAGGCCTACGCCGTCACAGACGGTAGTGTAGCCGGCGCAAGCCTGAGTACCATACCTCTCGGCACGAGGACGTTCCAGAACGGCTCAACGGCTACCGTGCTGGCGGGCCAGGGCTACTACCTGGGCGCCTCGAGCAACGGCATCAACTACTACGTGTCCTACACGGTCTCCTCGGCGAGCTACGTCGAGACTGTAATGGTACTACCCAGCTGGACGTGGCACGCGACAGGCCTCTACTACTACAACACTACCTCGAACAGCCTGGTAGTCTTCAGCATAGCGTACAACGCGGTCATCACGACCGGCTTCTAAACCTGAAACCCTTTTTTCCCGGCACCCACATTCTCTCACTAGATGGTGGAGTTGTTCGACTACAGCAGGGCGACCAGGTTACAGAGAGAACTGTTTAAACAGGTCATTGCGAGCGTAGAGAGGCCTCTCTTCCGCGAAGACGAGGCCCGGCTCGTCGCGGGGCTGGACGCTTCGTATACGCGGGGCCTCTCGGTCGGCGTTGCGGTGCTAATGGACTTACACGAAATGCGGGTGGTCGACAAAAAGTACGCGGTTGTAAGAGCGGGTATACCGTACGTACCGGGGCTACTCGCCTTCAGAGAGGCGCCGGGGGTTATAAGAGCACTGCTAGAGCTCGAGAAGAAGCCGGACGTGTTAATGGTCGACGGGCACGGTCTAACCCACCCCAGGGGCTTCGGTATAGCCTCACACGTCGGGCTCGTGACCGGGATTCCCAGCGTAGGGGTGGCGAAGAGCAGGCTATACGGGGAGGAGAAGGTGGAGGGCGGTGTCAGGTACGTGTACGCCCACGGCGTGAAGGCGGGCGTCGTGGTCGAGCACGGAGGCTCGGAGCTCTACGTTAGTATAGGCTACAGCGTTACACTAGAGCAGGCCGTGAGGCTCGTCAAGAAAACCCTCCTAGGCCACAAGCTACCAGAGCCGCTCTACCAGGCAGACCTGTACTCGAGGGAAGTCAAGAGGCTCTTGGATAGAAAGACTCCTTGAAAACCGCGGGGCCGTCTCTGCAAGTTAAAATTGGGCCTAATAGATGAGAGTTAAGTAGGGCCCGTCGCCTAGCTTGGATAGGGCGCCGGCCTGCGGAGCCGGAGGACCCGGGTTCAAGTCCCGGCGGGCCCGCT
>NZ_JBMFLY010000023.1:0-17078 GCF_049970955.1 Thermogladius sp.
CTGTCCTTAGGCCTGATAGGTGCATGTGGGCGTCTATGAGCCCCGGCATAACGACCCTCCCGCCGGCGTCAATGACCTTGTCCGCCCTGGAGGCGTCTACTTCGCCGCTAGTGCCCACGTCGACTATGTACTTGCCCTCGACTAGCAACCTAGCGTTCTCGACTATGCGACCCTTTTTCACGTCTAGGACGCGTGCGTTGTCGATCAGTATCGCTTCTATCACCCTGATACACTAGAATGGGACAGACTTTAAAAACGTATACATATATGTAGTCAGGCGTACATCTGCGTGTGCTTCTGCTCTCTCTGCTGTGGTAGTATCGGGTACGCCTCGTTGAAGAGCGAGACTATTATGGAGTACGCGTTGAGAACCCTCATTACCGTCTTCAGAAAAACCTGTTTACCCTGAGCTCTCACCTCGTCGTCAAACAATATTAGCGCCACTGTCAGGGTCTGCGGGTCTAGTATACTGGGCTGGATCGTGAGCTGGCAGTCCGCGCAGGCGGTCAGCAAGATCCTGGTCAACCTGCTCATGAACCTCAGGACCTCCTCCTGCCTCATCGACGTCAAGTACTTCCTGTGCTCCGGTGAGACTACCACGCCTATCAGGACAACGAGCCTGTCCGGCTTGTCCAGCGTCTTGAAGACCTTGAAGTTCACCTGGAACGGTGGTGGCGTGTTGACGTCGAGCCCCCACGTGATCCTGGCCTCAGGCGGCGCCTCCAGCTTCCTAACAATAAAGCCCTCCTGTATGAGCCACTCGTTAACTCTCTCCTCTACGCTGTCCTTGCTCAAAAACCCATACACCTGCCCATGAAACTATCTATGACGGAAAGTAAAAAACGTTTACAAGCCCGAGCGCGCGTCACTCGTACCTAAGGGCCTCGGCTGGCGGGATCTTGGCGGCCCTGTAAGCCGGGAGTATTGACCCGAGGACGCCCACGAGGATTGTCAGGCCGATCACCCCTCCGATCAAGCCGGGCGTGAACTTGGGGGACGTCCTGATCGTCACCTTGAAGAACTCGCCGCTGGATATCGTTAGACCTCTAGACGCTAGCTGGAACGCGCCAACAACCCCGCCCGCGATCCCGATGGCTCCTCCAATAAGGCTCATCAGTATACCCTCGAACAACGTCAACACGACCACCTGGGTGTCCGTGAAGCCGATGGCCTTCATGACGCCTATCTCCCGCGTCCTCTCCATGACGCTCGTGATCATCGTGGACGCTATCCCAGCCACCGCGACGGCGAATGCCGAGAGGCTGGCCGCGAAAGTCATGAAGTTGACAGCGCTGGTGATAGACGACGCGATCCTAGCGATGCCGACGAACGAGATGACGTTGACGCTGTTCCCGAGTAAGTCGCTGATCTCCCTTGCCACCCCGTCAACGTTGGTCGGAGAGTCGACTAACACGAGTATCCCGCTCCAGTCGCTGGCACCCATGAGCAGTCTGGCCGAGTTGAACGGGACGAAAATCGACTTGTCGGGGTTGAGGAATAGCGCTCCACCGTACTTCGCGAGGACGGCGGAGACCATGATGTTCAACCTCCTGGCGGAGACGCCGTTAGAGTTGGACACGTAGACGGTTACGGACACTACGTCTCCGGGCGAGTAGACCCGGTGGCCATTGTCGTCGTAGGCGATGTCGTACCCTATCATGCCCTTCCCGACGTCCGCCTGTGTCGGGGGCGTGCCCTCCAAGACCTCGAGTGACGTGATCGCCTTCAGTAGGAAGTCGGGGTCTACGGCGTAGACGAATACCGTGTCGGTCGGCCTGCCGCCCAAGTACCCCTGTGTAGTGTAAAAGGGGGCTGCGGAGACGACGTGGTCGAGGCCCTTGATCCTGTCGAGGTCTCTCTCGCTCAGCTTGTACCCCTGACTCGGCGTGACGACCACGAGGTTCTGGCCGAGGCCCTGGATCTGGTTTACGATGTAGTCGCTGTAAGACGAGGTGACCCCGTATATCATGGTAATAGCGAGCGGGCCTATTGCCACCCCGATGATCGTGAGGAGAGCCCTAGCCTTCTTCTCGGTGAGCCCCTTGTAGCTCAGCATGATTATGTCGGAGAGCCTGATCATCTACTGCGCGCTCCTCCTCGCGAAGAACTTGCGGTAGAACAGGTAAAAGAAGCCTGCGAGGAACAAGGCCACCGCGCCCACCGTCAACGCGTAGTACAGCTGGACGCCCTGCTCCGATGCGGGGGCGGGCGTGGTGAGGGTGGCGTTAGTGACTGTGAGCGGGACTGTGAAGTCCTTCTCGTAGACGTTGTTGTACTCGTCTTTAAACGTGACCCTCAACGTGATCTTGTCCAAGGTTATCTGCCCCACGCTCATTTCGACTCTGAACCCCGTTTGGGACGCCGCGTCTAGATCGCCCAGGAACTCGTAAGAGGAGGTGTTGCCGTAAATACAGTACACCGTCACACTCCTCGCTCTAGAGACGCCGGTATTGATGATCATCCCGTTGACCACTAGAGTCCCTCCCACGACCTTCGCGTTAGTGTCCGGGGTCAATACCAAGTCCACGAACGGTTTGACCGTGAAAGCCACGGTCTCGTTGAGGGTCTCCACGAAGCCGCTCGCGTCCTTGTAGATGACCGTCACAAGGAAGACGGCGGTGGGCGACGAGGCCGTCACCCCGGGTGCTACGGACACGCTCACGGGGTTGTACACCAACCTGAAGGCCAGGGTCGCGTTGCTCTTTGGTGGCAGTACCTCGATATACCTCACGTTGTCGAGGGGTACCGCCGTCATGCTCTGCGGTATCAGCAGCACGTAAATGTCGTAGACCGGGTAGTCGTACTCGTTGGACAGGTATACCCTCGCCAACCCAGTGCTGTTGGCGAACTCCACGGCTACCCTGTCTGTGTACACGCCGAGCAGAGGCGGCCTAGGAGAGACCACGAGGGGGATGCCGATGTTCAACTCGTACCTCTCACCCCAGTGGTCGGTGAAGCTAACCCGTGCTACCAGAGTGGAGTTCTCTAGGGGCCCGCCCGTTACGCCTAGGACGAACAAGACGTCTACGAAAGCACCTTTCGCCACGCCCCCTGTCTGCGCGCTCGTTAACCGACTTATCAGATCGGCCAGGCTAACCCCCCTCTGGGCTACCTGAGCGTACTGGGCGATCAGCTGGGGAAGACTGCCTGTAAACCCTATGGCCTTATGGGCGAGCGTGAAGGCGTCGACTAGTCCCGACGGGAGGTCTGCCTCAACTAAGACGCCGTTCATCGCGGGGAACTCCGCGTTCAGGATCCTAGCGTAGTAGACGGCGCCCCTCTCCCCAGGGTACGGCTGGCCGGTCAGCCAGCCGTAGGACACGACGCTTATCGCCTTCGACGGGTCGCTTATGGTGAGGGGTACTTTGAAGAACTGCCTGCTCACCTGTGCCAAACCTCCAGCTGTAGTGGCATAAGACACTTCGAGGGTACCGCTGTAGACACCCGGGGCAACGCCCCCGATGTCGAGGGTGAACGTCGCGGTGAAGACCTGGAAGGGTGCTACCGGCCCCTGGACGTAGTAGGTGAGGCTGTAGTTGTCGTGGCTCCTGAACCCCTCGGGGACGACGAGCTTCAGCCACACCCCGCTGACCTGGTAGGGCAGGCTGTTGGCGAGGGTCACGGTGTAAACAGCACCGGTGGAGTTCGGGTAGGCAGGGTAGCCGTTGAGCCAGTTCGCGGAGACCAGCGAAACACCGGCACCAGGCTCCCAGCCTGGTAGCAGGACCTCCAACTCTCTACTGGTCGTGAACAACTCGTACGTGCCTACCCCGGCAGCCGCGTACATGAGCGTCAGGTTGAACCTCTTTAGTCCGGGCGAAGCCTTTGAGAGGTCCAGGTAGAAGACCAGGCTCGCGGTGGAGCCGGGCTGGACTGGCACCTGGTTGGTGACGTTGTTGTTGAGCACTCTGAGGTCGGGCGCGAGAGGTGTGAGAGAGGCTATGAGTGTACCTAGCGGCACCGGGCCTGGGTTGTACACGATAACGGTCAGTGGGGCCATAGCGTTGCCGGGGTAGACGTACTGCGGGGTGTTGTAACCCCAGAAGTAGCTCGAGACCACGGGCTCGCCTACACTGGACGCGAGTTGGTCTGGGGGGCTCACTACTATGCCGGCGCTCAAGGCGATCTCGACCAGCTTAGTCGAGCCGTCGTTGTTTGTCAGGAAGCCCCTCACGTAAAGCTTGAGCGGGTAGTAGCCGGGTCTGGCGCCGGGCTTCACCAGTATGTCTGCGAACTCGACCCTCGTAATCGCCAGCGGCTGGATGTTTATTCCGTGGACTACTAGTGTCGCTGGGTAAAAGGCCTCTGGCAGGTGTAGTTCGATAGTCGAGTCCCTAATGTAGGCGCTCATCGAGTTGTACAACTCGACGACGAGGGTGTTCCCGGCACTATTCGGGTACGCCGCGCCTCTAGCCCAGTGGACCCCCTCCACGTAGAGGCCGATCGGTGGGCTGACGACAGGTAGTAGTAGGTTGATCGTAGCTGTGGCGGGGAAGCTCGAGCCGCTGTAGACCACCACCGCATCGAGTACAAGGGTCAAGCGGACGAAGGTCGCGTTCTCGAACAGGTTAACCCCTCTCAGTACCAACGTGAAGACGTCGCCGTAGTTGACCGGCCCGTCTACCACCACTACCTCGACGCTAGAGAGGTTGCTGAAGTACCCGTTCTCCACCCTGGCGTAGACGACGATGTTCTTGATCGTGTAAGTCGTGAAGCTGCGGATCGTCACCGAGACCCCCGTGTTGTTCATCCCCGGTAACACGACGTCCCCTGTGAAGCGGTAGTCCACGACCTGTAGTGTTAGATTGGGCGCCCTATCAACAGCGAACTCGAAGGACAGCTGGGCGGAGGCGTTGTACTCCACGCCGTCGCTAGTCGTCAGGGTGGCGTTTAGCAGGAGTAGCCCCTTGTACAGGCCGGGGGCCGCGTCGGGGCTTATCGCCAGCCCGCTGTAGACCAGTGTTCCGACCCCGTTAGGTGGTAGCGTAGATATGCTCGTCCTATTGCTCTCTGCCTTAATGAAGGCCGGGAGGCCCACCTCCGCGTCAAGCCTCGTTATCGTGGTGTTACCGTTGTTTTCGACCTCTATGACCAGGCTCGTGGGGTAGGCTCCGGGATAGCCCGCGGGCGACCAGTACACGTCTCTCACTTCAACGTCGAGTGGGGGTAGCGGGCTTACTGTGAGGTTACCGTAGAGGACCTGGTAGGTTAAGACGCCCTCCTTGAAGTACGAGACGTTGAGCTGGAACACGTAGACACCCGGGCTGACGTACTTGCTAACGTCTACCACGTAGCGGTAGTCTAGTAGAGACCCAGACGACACGGCGTACCCCAGCGTGTAGTTGGATGGCGCCACGCAACTCGGCGACCTGAGAGTGAAGCCCGCGGGGAGGTTGATACACGCGACCGGGTTGTAGGCCGACTGGTTAGAGCTGTACAGAATGCTCACGGTAAGCAGCGCACCGGTGCTCCCGGGGTAGACGTCCCCGCCGGTCCTGGAGACGAACGTCACGCTCTGGAGCGTCCAGTCACTTGGTGGCGAGGACACGGTGGGTAATGGCGCGAGCAGAGCCAGGACAAGCCCTATTATCGCTAGGGCAGCGCGCATGGGTCTCACACCACCCCCATGTTCGCTATACACCTATCCTTCACAGGGGGCTTCACATCGACTATCTTGCCGTCCCTGATCACGTATATCACGTGGCTACAGTTGGCTACCTCGGGGTCGTGAGTCACCGTTATAACCGTCAGGCCCTTCTCGTTCAACGTCTTGAACGTCTCCATGACCACTCTTGCGGAGGCTCTGTCGAGGTTACCAGTCGGCTCGTCGGCCAGGAGTATGACCGGCCTGCCGACTATCGCCCTCGCGATCGCGACCCTCTGTTGCTGCCCCCCGCTCAGTTGCGTGGGCTTCTTCCTCAGCCACTCCTCCTCCCCGCCCACCATTTTGAGGGCTTCTAGGACCATCTTCTCCCTCTCGCCCCTCGGAACCCCTCTCGCTATGAGGGGTAGCTCTATGTTCTCCATCACGCTGAGCCTCCCGATCAGGTTAAACCTCTGGAAGACGAACCCTATCAGGTAGTTCCTGTAGAAGGCCATCTCCCTACTAGACAGCCTCGAGACGTCCTTCCCCGCGAGTATGACGTCTCCTCTAGTGGGCTTGTCGAGTAGGCCGATCATGTTCAAAAGCGTGGACTTCCCCGAGCCGCTGGGCCCCATTATGGCGACGAACTCCCCTCTCGCGACTCTTAGGTCCACGCCTCTAAGTGCCGGGGTCTCGATGTCGCCGGTCTTATACACCTTCCAGACGTCTCTAAGCTCGACTATGTAGCTCAAGAGCGACCACCGCAGTAAGGCTTGAAAGACTCGATAAGCTTCTCCCTCCCCTCGAATAGGCCTTCGAATACACGGTTGGCTCCTGCTCTCCTGGCCTTCTCGTCAATAACCTTAATAGGGTTACACCCCTCTTTATCAAGAGTCTTCAAGTTGTTTACGAGGACCTGCTGTAGTACGTCGACGAACCTCGCGTCCGCGGAGTCGGCGATGTGGACTATCAAGCCCTCCAGCGTAGTGAAGGGCTGGAGGCCGTGCGCCTCCGCCACGGCTCTGATGAGCCTGTCGGGTGCGCCTCGCCTCGCGAGCTCGGCTATAAGGGAGTAGTCGTGTGAGACAAACCAGTCGCTACGGGGCTTGTAGCCGCCCTCGACCTCGTCCTTCTCGTACTGGTAGTACTTGAACAAGTCGTGGAGTATGGCGGCGGCTACCACAAGGTCTCTGTCCGCCCTTAGTCCGTAAACGGTCTCGACGTAGTCCCTGATCCTGACGGCTAGCTCGACGACGCCAAGCGTGTGGAGTAGGAGGCCTCCCGTGAAGAAGTGGTGTTTGCGCGGCGCAGCTGGGGATTCGTGGAGTGCCACTAGCGGCCTCGCGTCAGTGAACGTCAGCACCGGGTCCTTGAGCATGTCCTGTACCAGTTGCCTAATGCGGGGGTCACCTATACTGCCGGCGTACTCTAGTAGCCTGTCGAGCAGCTGGCTCACGGCCATCACACCCGATATATCAGCAGATATAAGGTTTAGGTTAAAAATATATTCGACCAGAAACGCTTATAAAGACGCATGTATCTGGTGATATACTTAGCGGTGGCAGGGTGGTGGATAGACTCATATACAGAGGGATGCTAAGGGTGATCGTACTGAAAAGCCTCTCAGAGCAGCCCTTGCACGGCTACGCGTTGATGAACAGGATCGAGGAGTCCTACGGTTTTAAGCCGAGCCCGGGCGCCATATACCCGCTCTTGCGGAGGATGATCTTGGAGGGCCTCGTCACAGTCGAGGAGAGGCGTGTAGGCGATAAGGTCGTGAAGGTATACAGTGTCACGGATAAGGGGGTCTCGTACCTGAGAGAGCACGCAAGCCTCGTGACGCTACTAGACCAGTTGTCGGCGAAGCTGAAGATCGCCAGCGATATAGGGCTGTTGGCGCTCGCCAAGAACCTTTTCTGGCTTTTCAAGCACATCAACGAGATACCGAGCGACAAGCTCAACGAGTTCAAGCCGAAGTTCACCGAGCTGAACGAGATGATATCGAGGCTCAAGAGGGTGGGAGCGTGGAGGTAATCGTTGTAGAGAACCTGGTCAAGAAGTACAAGGACGTCACAGCGGTGAACGGGGTCAGCTTCACGGTTAAGAGGGGTGAGGTGTTCGCTCTGCTGGGGCCGAACGGAGCTGGCAAGACTACTACGATACACGTGATCGCCACGTTGCTCAAGCCGACATCCGGAAGGGTGCTCGTAGAGGGGTTCGACGTGTCGAGGGAGCCTGGCAAGGTGAGGAGGCTTATCGGGGTCGTGTTCCAAGAGCCGAGCCTGGACAACCAGCTCACTGCTTACGACAACATGTACGTCCACGGCAGGCTCTACGGGCTCAGGGGTAGGGAGCTCCACGAGAGGATAATGGAGCTGCTCGACTTCGTAGAGCTAAAAGAGTTCGCGTATAAGCAGGTCAAGTACTTCAGTGGGGGTATGAAGAGGAGGCTCGAGATCGCTAGGGGTCTCCTCAGCAACCCCGACGTCCTGATCCTCGACGAGCCCACGATAGGGCTCGACCCCCAGTCGAGAGCCAGGGTGTGGGACTACATTAGGAGGCTCAGGAGCGAGCTCGGCATTACAATACTCATGACCACACACTACCTAGACGAGGCAGACGAGCTCGCGGACAGGATCGCGATCATGGACCACGGGAAGATCGTCGCGATGGGCACGAGCCTCGAGCTGAAGAACATGCTCGGCAGCGATGTGATCTACCTCAGGTTCGCGCAGCCGGTAACGGAGAGCGTCTGCCGGGAGTTCAGCGGTGTCAAGGACTGCAGACTGCTGAAGGACAATATGGTCGAGTTGGTGGTGGAGAACGCAAACAAGCTACTACCAGAGGTCATGAAGGTCGTCGTGGAGAGGGGGCTCAGCCTCCAGGAGGTGAGCTACAGGAAGCCGAGCCTCAACGAGGTCTTCCTCCACCTGACGGGTAGAGAGCTGAGGGACGGTCTCGAGACCCCGCAACCAGTCGCGAGGAGGTGGCACAGGTAGTGTACAGGGACCTCTCCCCTCTAGTAGCAATGGTGTACAGGCAGGTCAAGAGGTGGATGGGGGCCAGGTCGAGGCTCGTCTCCACCGTGCTGAACCCGCTGGTGTGGATCATATTCCTGGGCCTCGGCTGGGGGTCGGTGTTCTCGGGGACGAGTTTCAGCAGGTTGCCGAACGGGATACCCGTACCACCCGGCCTCTCGATCTCCGACATGATCCAAAGGTATTTCAACACCATCTTCGGCGGCGTAGACTACCTCACATTCATGGTCAGCGGGATGGCTTCGATGACCGTGTTCATGGGCAGCTTCATCGGCGGGTTAAGCGTCATATGGGACAAGCAGTTCGGCTACTTGAAGGAGACGCTCGTAGCCCCCGCCTCTAGGAAGCTCGTGATAGCTGGTAGGATACTGGGCGACGCTATCATAACTACGCTACAGGGGCTGATCGTGGTGCTACTCGGCCTTGCGTTGACGGGGGGCTTGAGACTAACCGGCATACCCATAGCGATAGTCTACCTGTTCATCTCGGCACTGGCCTTCTCGTCCCTCGGGGTAATAATAGCCCTCAAGCTGACAAGTGTGGAGGGCTTCCAGATGTTGATCAACCTGCTGACGATGCCGCTGATGTTCATGAGCGGCGTGTTCTACCCGTTCACCACGATGCCCGACTGGATGAAGGTGTTTGCCCAGTTCAACCCGCTGAGCTACACTGTCCACGGCGTGAGGTACTGGCTCACCGGCGCCGACGTCGGCCTCTACCCGATGAGCCCTGTAAACGACCTCATAGTGCTCGCAGTAGTAGGGTCTGTGATGTTGTGGCTAGCGGGGGTCGTGTTCGAAAAAACTTCTATTGAGGAGTAAACCCCCTCGGGTAGATAACGCCTAATAGGATGAGCCCCTTGAACCTCCTCCCGTCGATGTAGACGTTTTTCACACCCCTCTCCCTCATCCTCTTGTCGAACTCGTCTGGTTCTAGTTCTAGCGGGTTGTAGGCGTCTGAGGCTATGATGAAGTTCACATTAACGGCGAAACTAGGTACCCAAGTCCAGTACTCGCCGATGTACTTGAAAGCCCTAGACAGGTTCTCTTTCACGTACAAGTACTCCTGCGTGTAGAAGTAACTAGAGCCGGCTTGCGTGACGAGAACGCCGTCCCTCTTCATTATGTTCTTCAGTTTACTGTAGAACTCGTAACTATAGAGGGGCTTCGCGGCCGGGCCCGCGTACGGGTCTGTCAGGTCTAGTATAACAACGTCGAAGTCTCTTTCGCTGGCTTTCTCGACGTACACTAGTCCGTCCATGATCAGGACCTCTGCTCTAGGGTCGTGGAAGCTACCCTTGTGCATCACCTCTAGGTACTTCTTCGAGAACTCCACGACGTCTCTGTCGATGTCTACCATGACCGCCCTCTTCACCGTGCTGTGCTTCAGCACCTCCCTCAGGGTCGCCCCTTCACCGCCCCCGATTATCAGGACTTTCTCGGGCTTGGGGTGTAGTGCCATAGCGGGCTGGACGAGTAGCTCGTGGTAGATGTGCTCGTCCGCCTCCGTGCTCTGGATAAAGTTGTCGATGACAAGGGCTTTCCCGAACCCCTCTATCTCGACGAACGCGATCTCCTGGTAGGGGGTCTTCTCGACCGCGTAGACTTTGTTGACCTTCAGCACGTGCCTGGTGTACTTGCCTGCGGGCTCTAGTATGACTAACCCCTCGAACTCCACCACGTCACCCCACCTTCATTTTGAGGAACTCCTCGATTATCTTGTCGCCCGTGCTCGTACCGATCCTAGTAGCCCCCGCGTCTATCATGGCCAGCGCGTCGAGGGCGTGCCTGATACCGCCGGAGGCCTTGACACCTATCCTCCCCTCGACGGCCCTGTACAAAAGGTTCACGTCGTGCACCGTTGCCCCCTCGCCGAGGAAGCCGGTGCTAGTCTTGACGAAGTCGGCACCCGACTCCACTACCAGCTTCGCTGCTTTTATTTTTTCTTCGTCCGTGAGTAGACCGGTCTCTATTATGACTTTGACGACCTCCACCCCTCTGTCCCTCGCCTCTCCCACGACCCTCTTCAGCTCGTTGAGGACATAGCTGTAGTCGCCCGACTTAAACGCGTTCAAGTTCATCACCACGTCTACTTCTCTGGCCCCAAGCTCGGCGGCCTCAACTACTTCGGCCACCTTCACCCTCGTCGACGTGTTGCCCAGGGGGAAGCCTATTACGGTGGCGACCCTAATACCCGCCCCTCCGAGTTCGATGGCCTTCGGGACTAGGCTCAGCGGCACCACCAGCGCCTTGAAGCCGTACTTCTTGTAGTCGTTCACGTACTTCTCTAGTTGCTTGTAGTCCGACTGGGGCTTGAGTAACGTGTGGTCGATCATCGAGGCTAGCTCGCGCTCACTCATTTTCCCAAGTAGCTCCGAGATCCTGCCCATGGAACCACCTACTAATAAATGGAGTGAGGGCTCATATTATACTTAGGGATTGCCTTGGAGATATACGTTGGGACGAGTGGGTGGCTTTACATTTGGAACGAGGAAGGCACTTTGGACTGGTACATCGAGGAGAGCGGATTAAACACCGTGGAGTTGAACGCGAGCTTTTACAGGTTTCCCTTCAGGAACCAGGTGTTGTCATGGGCTAGGAAGGGCGCTGGAATAAAGTGGGCTATCAAAGTCCACAAGAGTATAACGCACACGAGGAGGATGAGTGAGAGGGCCTTCGAGGTATGGCTGAAGTTCAGAGACCTCTTCCAGCCCATGGACAGGATAGTAGAGTTCTACCTCTTCCAACTCCCCCCGAACTTCACCTGTAAGGAGGAGAACCTGGAACGGCTGAGGAACTTCTACGACAAGACGGGCCTCGGTCGGAGGTTTGCGCTTGAGTTCAGGCACGAGTCGTGCTTCAACGAGCGCGTGGTCGAGTGGGCCAGAGGCCTCGGCCTGACACTGGTCTCGATAGACGCGCCTATAGCGACGTGGGTTGTGAACTCTAATGGGACTGTTTACCTCAGGCTACACGGACACACGGAGTGGTATGGCTACGAGTACTCGGAGAGCGAGCTCCGAGAGCTGGCAGAGAGAGTCGTCTCGCAGAGACCCTCGAGAGTGTTCGTGTACTTCAACAACGACCACTACATGCTGGAGAACGCCCGGTTGATGAAGAAGATCATGGAGTCCATGGCTGGAGTAGGCCAATGATCGACGTGTCCACGATCTACAGCGAGATCTACGTAGAGGCCGGTGAGAAGGCCAAGCAACTGGCGGAGAGGTACGGCTACCTCCCCTACATGGTCCAGCGTTACCTGCTAATACTGGGTCTCGAAGAAACGTTGAAGCTACTGGAGGCGTTCGAAAGGCCGCTGAAACCCGTGGTGAGGACCAACACATCCCTAGTAGAGCCTGACAAGTTGAGGAGGAGGCTCGAGGAGATGGGCTTCAGACTAGAGGAGGTGCCATGGTACTACGGGGCTTTCAGGGTGGTATCCTCTCCTGAACACCCCACGATCGGGGCGACCCACGAGTACCTCAAGGGGCTGTACTACGTACACAGGGACGCCTCAGCGCTAGCCCCAGTACTGCTGTTGCTACACGACTACAGGGGCGACGTACTAGACGCCTGCGCAGCACCCGGCGGGAAGGCCACGTTCGCAGCACAGCTGCTGACGGGCCATGGGGTGGTCTACGCCAACGATATTCACCTCCCCCGCCTGAGGGCCCTCGTGGGCCACTTCGTGAGGATGAAGCTCCCCAACAACGTCGTCACTTGGGCCGACGCCCGCCGACTGCCGAGGTCTTGGGGGAGGAGGTTCGCTAGAGTCGTAATGGACGTCCCCTGTAGCTCTGAGGGGACCATAATGAACGACCCCTCGAGGAAGACCAAGACTACACTGAAGGACCTGGCAGTGCTCGTGAAGAGAGAGGTGGAGCTGCTCCGAGCCGGCGTAGACATGCTCGAGCCGGAGGGCATCCTGGCCTACATCACGTGTAGCATTGCGCCGGAGGAGAACGAGTACGTCGTGTCAAAGGTCCTGGAGTCCAGGAACGACGTAGACGTTGTAGAGCCGCCGGTGAAGCTCTTCGAGTGGGACAGGGGGCTGACCTCGTTCCACAGGCTGGTTTTCGACGACAGGGTGAGGAGGTGTGTTAGGATATGGCCGCACAGGCACCAGATGTTCGGCTTCACCTTCTGCCTCCTCACGAAGGTGAGGTGGTAGAGGCGCTTGAGGGAGGAGCACAAGATCAAGTTCTACAACGGCCCAGCTCCCAGAGGCCACGTCGCGAAGCTGCTTAGGTACTTCTCGGAGGCCCTCGGCGTCGAGGCCAGCGAGTTCTTCAACCCCCAAAGGCTGGAGGAGACCTGCTTCGGTGCCGTCTGCGTGCTGTACGAGGCTCGGGGCGCAGCACCCCGCACCTTGTTCTCGGGCGACGCGCTGGCCGTCGTGGTGAAGGGACACGTAGTGCCGACTCCGACCCTCTACGAGAAGGTCTTTAAAAGGTTTGGGCTGGTAGCCGCGGTCAAGGCGTCCGAGCAGGGGGTGAAAGCGTTCCTGTACGGGAACGACCTCCTCCTCGAGAGCGTCCTGGAGATCTACCCACCCGTCGACAGCTACGTGGCGGTCGTTGACGGCTTAGACGGGCTCGTGGTCGGCGTGGCGAGGTGGGACACAGGGTCGAGGGTTTTCAGGAACGTCTTCGACGTAGGCCTCTACTTGAGAGGATTTGGATAGCTCCTCTAGGTAACGTTTTTTAAGTTTTAGACGCAATAAATTGAGTTCAGACCCTGGTTCAACTATTTGAAAGACGGTTGCGAGGTTTGTTATGCCAAGAAAAATGAAAGTGAAAACGGTCTACGGGCTGACGATCGACCTAGTAATCGACAAGGCGGAGAAGGACAAGGTCTTGGTCGTCCTGCCGGACGGTAAACAAGTTGAGATGAAGGTCATTAAACACGGCCCTGACAGGGTCATTCTGGACTACGACGGGGTGTACTTCTCCATACTACTGGCAGGCGAGCACGCGTACATCAACACCCAGCCCCTCCTCGTGAGCAGCATCTCGGAGATCTACGAGACGCCGGTAAAGAGGAAAGTATCCGAGGAGGCGAAGCCCGTAGAGGCGGGCGGTAAGGTTATCAAGGCCCCTATCTCCGGGAGGATAGTGGAGGTCAAGGTGAAGAAGGGGGACAGGGTCAAGCAGGGCGACGTCGTCGCAGTAATGGAGTCCATGAAAATGGTGATCGAGATAAAGTCCCACCTGGAGGGCGAGGTTCTAGAGGTGCACGTCCAGAGAGGGCAGGCCGTGGGGAAAGACGCGCCTCTAGTCACGTTGAAGTAGTCTACAACGGTATGTTGGAGTGCTTCTTCGGCACTATCCCGACGTACTCCTCCCTCTTCCTCTTCACGAATTCTAGAGCCGTCGCGATCTTGAACCTCGTCTCCGCAGGGTCTATGACGTCGTCGACGTAGCCGAGCTCTGCTGCCAAGTACGGGTTGGCGAAGATTCTCCTGTACTCCTGGGTCTTCTCCTCGTAGAACTTGGCTGGGTCGGGCCTCGTCTCGGCCTCCTTCCTGTAGAGGATCCTCACCGCGCTCTCCGGGCCCATAACGGCGATCTCCGCTGTGGGCCAGGCGTAGGTGATGTCGGCGCCCAGCGACTTACTGCCCATGGCGATGTATGCGCCGCCGTACGCCTTCCTCATGATCACGGTTATCTTTGGGACGGTCGCGTCAGCGTACGCGTGGAGGATCTTGGCCCCGTGCCTTATAATCCCGCCGTGCTCTTGGTCTACACCGGGCATGAAGCCGGGCGTGTCCACGAATGTAATGATAGGCAGGTTGAACGCGTCGCAGAACCTCACGAACCTGGCGATCTTGTTTGAGGCGTCGATGTCTATGACCCCTCCCTTCTCGGCCGGCTGGTTCGCGACTATGCACACGCTGTGCCCTCCCACCCTGGCGAACCCCACGACGGCGGACTTGGCGAACTCCGGCTGTATCTCTAGGAACTCCCCGTTGTCAACTACGCTCACCACGACTTCCTTTACGTCGAAGGGCTTGACGGGGTCTGTAGGGACGACAGCGTACAGGTTGTCCAGCCTCCTATCAATGGGGTCTTCCGTCGGGATGTACGGGGGCTCCTCGTTCGAGTTGCTGGGGAGGTAGGAAAGCAGCTTCCTCGTCAGCGCGAAGGCTGTCTGCTCGTCGTCCGCGACGAGGTGGGCCACACCGCTCTTGGTGGCGTGGACGTGGGCTCCGCCCAGCTCCTCGAAGGTCACCTCCACTCCTGTCGCCGCTTTGACCACCTCGGGGCCGGTTATGAACATGTACGCCTGCTTGACCATGATGACAAAGTCCATGAGAGCGGGGCTGTACGAGGCGGCGCCGGCGCAAGGCCCCAGCATGACCGCGATCTGGGGTACCACACCGCTTGCCTTGACGTTGGCCGCGAACAGTAAGCCGGAGCTGTGTAGGCTCGCCACCCCCTCTTGGATGCGGGCTCCACCCGAGTCGTATAGGCCTATCACCGGGGCGCCGTACCTGATCGCCATCTCGATCAGGTGGGCTATCTTCTCTCCGTGGACCTCGCCTATGCTACCCCCGAAGACTGTGAAGTCCTGTGCGTACACGAAGACAGGCCTACCGTCGATCTTTCCGTAGCCAATTATGACGCCGTCCCCGTAGATCTTCACCTTGTCCATACCGAAGAACGTGCTGCGGTGCGTCCTGAGCCACTGTATCTCCTGGAAGCTGTCCTTGTCCAGCAACAGGTTCAGCCTGTCCCTGACCCAGAGCTTCCCCTTCTTGCGTTGCGCCTCTATCTTGTCCTGCCCGCCCCCGATCACGCTCTTCTCTCTAATACCCCTGAGCTCGTTTAAAAGGTCCTCGTGGGTCTTCGACATCACTTCGCCCTCCTAAGTACGCTGATCGCCGTGATAGTCCCAACACCACCGATGTTGTGAGTAAGCGCGACCTCTGGCGAAGACGCCTTGTAGCCCGGGAAGTCCCCTCTCAACTGGAGGTAGGCCTCGGCGACCTGGTACACGCCAGTTGCCCCGACAGGGTGCCCCCTCGCCTTGAGCCCACCACTGAAGTTCACCTCGGGCTTGTCACCCTTGGCGAACCTGCCCTCCTTCCAGAGCTTCGGTGCCTCCCCCTTGGGCGCAAAGCCGATGTCCTCCAGGGCGAGGAAGCCCGTTATACTGAAGGCGTCGTGAACCTCTGCGTAGTCGACGTCTTTAAGGGAGATGCCGGCGCGTTTAACGGCCTCCCTCGCCGCCGTGACGGTCGACTCCATGGTCAGTAGGTCTCTCCTCGACGCTATGTCGACGCTGTCGGTGGCCATAGCCACAGAGGCCAGCTCCACCAGGACGTCCTTCCCCGTCTTCTTCGCCACCTCTCTCGCCCGCTCCTCGCCCCTAACGAGGATCACTACTGCTGCGCCGTCTCCAATAGGGGAGGCGTCGAATAGGCGGATCGGGTCGGCTATTAGCGGGCTGTTGAGGATGGCTTCGAGAGTCGTCTTTCTAGGGAGCTGCGCGTAAGGGTTGTAAGACGCGTACTCGTGCATCCTGAGCGGCCAGTAGGCGAAGTCCTCCCGGTTGTACCCGAACTTCTCCATGTAGTACCTCATTACCATGGCGTTCAAGCCCGTGAAAGTCGCCCCGTAGATCAGCTCGTACTGAGCGTCTGAGGCCTGGGCGAGGGCCTTCGTGACCTCGCTCGTGACGCCCTCCGTCAGCTTCTCCACGCCTCCCACAGCGACGACGTCTGCTAAACCCGACTTCACGAGCGCGTAGCCCGTGTACACGGCCGCCCCGCCGCTACCGCAGGCTGCCTCTACTTTGAAAGCGGGCAGGCCCCTGAGCCCGGCGAAATCAACTAGGAGAGGCCCCAGGTTGTCCTGCTCCATCAGCACGCTGGACGTCATGTTGCCCACAACGACCGCGTCCGGCCTCAAACCCCCGGCGTCCTCTATCGCCTTCCACAGCGCCTCGGAAAACAGGGCTCTAGCACTCTTTTCGAATAACCTACCGATCTTGGTCATCCCGGCGCCCACGATGTAAACTTTTTCCACGATCCCACCTGTGTCTGAATAGAGGATTCCGCTTTTGGTATATAAGGATAAATTGACTCGCTTGAAAAAGCCTACCTACTAGTTGCCATGCCCCTTAAAAACGCAAACAGACCAATTTTCCAACGGGGTTGGAGTACGAGCGCTCTGGAGTACGACGTGGTAAAGTACACTGTGAGAGTCGCGCTGAGGCTCAGCGTCGACGACTCGACGGTAGGCGTTAGAGACGCCGCAAGGGTATTGAGGTTCCTCAGAGAAAACCCCGACTACCTTGTCAAGGTCAAGAAGGGGATGCTGTACTGCGGGGTATGCGGGAAAGGGCCGTTCACTAAGAGGGGCCTTTACCTCCACTTGACCAGGGTTCACGCCGAAGAGATCGCGCGGGCCGTCAGGCAAGCCCCCGAAAGCCCGCGTAAGCTCTAAAGTCGTA
>NZ_JBMFLY010000024.1:0-6612 GCF_049970955.1 Thermogladius sp.
TGTACATCTACAACCCGACCACGCAGAGGAGTAGCACGATCTACAGGCCTTACGGCTACACAGTCATTAACAACAACTTGTACGTGGCTGTGTATGCCTACGGCTCCGGAATGGTCAAACTACTGAAGATAACTCCGGCCTTGACAGTCTCGTACATCAACGTCGACGTCGGTCTGAGACCACACGTGGTCTCGGGCCAAACCACGTTCGCCGTCGCCTACATCAAGGGGACCAGTATTACGACAGGGTATCCCGTGGCTGTGATATACGATGCTAAGACAGGCTCCGTAGTCAACTCCGTTATACTGTCGGCAGGAGGCGGGAGCTCCTTCATGAGCCCCCAGAACATGCCGTTCCTGTCCTTCTCGAGAGGCTTCTACGTGAGTACATGGCTGGCCAACAACCCGTCATCTATTTTCGCGTTCGCGTTCGACGAGCTGGGTAGCGGCGTCATGGTGTCCTCGCCCATCATCCCCACAACCGGCTTCAACCTGACACCTCTAGGTCTGAGGACGATCGGCTCCAACTTTGTAATAGTGTACTCGGGCGTCAACTCGACATACACCTCCACGCTTAAAATATACGTGGGCACTATAGGAGTAGACCTACCAACCTCGGCTAGAGTCGCGGTCTTGTACGACCCGTTGGGAGACGACTTCGGGGCCGGCAGCATAACTTACCCGACGAACCCCGTCTTCCAGCCCGGCGTCTTCGACTTGAAGGCGTTCTACCTGTACCAGGACTCGAACTACTGGTACTTCAAGGTACAGGTGAACAACCTGGGCGGCAACCCGTGGAACGGCCCGGCCGGCTTCTGCCTACAGTACATCCATATATACATTAGGACGACCGCGGAAATGCCTGCCAACACGGCGACCTTCGGTTTAAACGTCTCGGTCTATCCAGGGTGGCATTACGCTCTGTTGCTAGCGCCGGGCTGGGGCGACACCCCTGTCCCCGACGGGCAGGTCTCCGCGATATACGACGCGACTGGTAGCCTGGTAGCCGACGCTTACCACAACTCCACTGTGTTCAGGGTCACCGTAGACCCGATAAACAACACGGTCCTGGCCGTTGTCTCGAAGAGCATCTTCAAAGACACACTCGTCAACAACTGGTACTTCTCAATCATGCTGGCGGGTTACGACGGCTATGGGCCTATGAAGGTTAGACCTATAGTAGCTGGGCCTGCTCAAGAGTGGCAGTTCGGTGGAGGCGATTCGGCCGCGATCAACGCAGGCGTACAGCCGCTCGCCATAGACGTTCTGCTACCCACAGTCGACCTCCAGAAGTCCATGCTGTCGTCTTACAGCGTCTCGCCGCCACAATTTGCTACAGTATACATGATTACACTGACAGGGCAAGTGGTGTCGCCAACCACCACCCCACCCACTACCACGACTACTACGACGACCACACCTACAACTACACCAACCACGACTCCTACAACAACCCCCGTGACAACTACTACGACGACCACGACTACTACCGTACCTCCGACCCCCACCCCTACTCCAACACCGACCCCGACCCCAACTCCGACTCCAACCCCAACACCAACGCCAACTCCAACACCCACACCGACCCCCACCCCAACAACTCCACCTCTCAAGCTACTTGGCTCTGTGACAGACCCCGTTGGCGACGATAAGGGCTACGGCGGCCTGAAGTACCCGACAGCAGACGTGTTTAAGCCCGGAGTGTTCGACATAACCAAGTACGCCGTCTACACTGACGGGCAGTACCTGTACTTCAAGATCACCTTCAAGAACCTGGGCGGCAACCCGTGGAACGGCCCGGCCGGCTTCTGCCTACAGTACATCCATATATACATTAGGACGACCGCGGAAATGCCTGCCAACACGGCGACCTTCGGTTTAAACGTCTCGGTCTATCCAGGGTGGCATTACGCTCTGTTGCTAGCGCCGGGCTGGGGCGACACCCCTGTCCCCGACGGGCAGGTCTCCGCGATATACGACGCGACTGGTAGCCTGGTAGCCGACGCTTACCACAACGCAACCCTATTCAGGGTCTACGTCGACCCGGCTGACAACAACACGATCGTGGCCCAGGTGGCGATGAGCCTGTTAAAGGACTCGGCTAACGCCGACAAATGGGTCTACCTGGTAGCAGTGGCCAGCTACGACGGCTTCGGGTACATGAAGGTAAGGACCGCCCAGCCCGGTGACCCAGGCCAGTGGGTGCTGGGAGGCGCCGACCCCAAGGCCGTCTTGGCGGGTGTGCAGCCTCTAGCCATCGACATCGTGGCCCCAACAGCCCAGGACCAGTACAGGATGCTCAGCAGCTACGACACCACTACAGGGAAGTTCGCTGTAGTGTACGGTGTGAACCTGAAAGGCGAGCTCGTATCGCCCACACCGCCTCCAACCATGCCCTCTGTGCCCATCACCACCGTCACAGTGACCCAGTCTACGACAACGACGGTCACACAGACCGCTACTCAAACCGCCACCGCGACCGCCACGACCACCTACACGACCACCACGTACGTGACGACCTACGACTACACGCCGACTATGGCTATCGGAGGAGTCCTCGTAGTAATAGCCTTGGGTCTACTAGCCGGGATCCTGAGGAAGAAGTAGGGGGATCACACAAACCCTTTTTTCCCAACAAGCCTCAACCGCCCGTCTCAACTTTTAAACCTCTAAGTACAGAGTAACTGCTTGAGTGATGAGGCCGACATAAGCAGACCGCGTGAAGAAGGGTCGATTGGCTGACTATCCTCAGAACTCGCATAGGGCCTGTAACAGCACCGGGTTTTCGATGTGGACTAGTGTGACAATGGAGCTGTCAAACCTGTACTCGCTAAGCCCGACGAGCTTCTCGTGCCTGCTGATGTCGGCCTCTGACAGGGCATGGCCCGTGTAGCTCGTCTCGACCCAGGCCACAAAGCTCGCCTCTTCCAGGACGCCGTACTTCCTGATCAGCGGGGACAGGTAGTCTTCTCTCGACAGTGAAAACGTCGTACCCGGGTGGTACGGCCCCGTGGCAGGCAACACTACTAGCTCGCCCCCTCCGGTCAACGGCATCCTTAAGAAGACAGGCATCTTACCCCCGAAGCAGCGTATGCTGGGGTGCTCGTGCCCTATCACGACATGGCTGTAGCGCGAGGGGTCTACGTCCAAGTGGCCGTGGGTGATGAGGAACCCGCTACTGGTCTCGATGGAGTCGACGATTAACACGTCCTTTTCCTCGAGAACCCTCTTGACGAAGTTGTCGTGGTTCCCCCGTACGACCGTAACCTCGTCGACGCCGCCCTCTCTTATAAAGTCGATCAACCTCGACACCTCCTCCTTCTCCTGCCTCAGTAGCCTGTCAAAAGCGTGCTTCAGGTCCCCGTTTATGATGACCCTACCCGGCCTCCGAATCTTGAAAGCCCTCGCGAGCATCTCTACGGTGCGCCTGAACTGGATCCTGGGCAGGAACACGCCAGCGTACCCGCTCCTCCCCCTCAGGCTGTATTCAAGGCCCTTTGCGGCCGCCTCTTCAAAGCCGAGGTGGAGGTCCGACATGACCAGGGCGTCCAGCTCGCTCAAGTAGGCGAAGGGGAGCCCGGGGTAGATGTACAGCCCGTCGACCAGCTTGTAAAGGCTTGGCTTAGTCTCGACCAGAGCCAGACACCTTTCAGAGTCGATCAACTGGTCAAAAATCCTATTATTCTTCACGCCTGAGACGTGATCCTGGGAAGCAACCACGAAGAGGCGGGTTAAATATAAAAGCCCCGTTCATTTAAGGAATTGGGATGGTGGGCCCGTAGCTCAGCCTGGTAGAGCGGCGGGCTCTTAACCCGTAGGTCCCGGGTTCAAATCCCGGCGGGCCCGCTCCTCATTCTCTCTCGTAAACGTAGGTTACGACTGCCAGTATCAGCGTTACGGAGCCCAGCACGAAGAGAAGGATCGCCGGTATAACGAGGATGGCGTGTGGGCGTGTCTCGAACGAGGTCTTGTAGGCGAACACGAGACTACCCGGGTCAGCGACTTCTATGTAGATGTTCGAGTCGTTGAAAGACGACGTCGTACTCCCCCCGGGCGGGATACTCAGGTTTATCGAGGACATGTTGCTAAGAGTGATGTTCACTCTGACACTATTATTGCCTCGGTTGTGGATAGTCAAGCTACAGGGGGCTTCAAGAGGGACTGTCTCGTTGAGCATCGAGAGCAGGTGGAAGAAGCGGGGAGGGTTTGAGACGAGTACGTCGAAAACGGACTCCTTGGTCACAAGTACTTCTCTCGACGCCTCTATGGACAACAGGTTCGAACCCACGAGTAGTGCGATCGCGACGATGAAAAAAGTTACTGAGGTCCTCAATCTTCCACCTGGCAAACCTGTTTCAGCGTCAATAAATACTAACCCTCCCATAATCTTTATTTAAGCGTATCGACGCGACGAGGTCTAAACATGCCTGCGAAGAAAAGTAGGGAGCGGGCCCGCCCGCGTACCTTGAAAGCTGTGCTCGCTAAACCGGTGATAGTCTATCTCCTCTTAATCGCCGCCCTGTGGTTTACTCCGCAGGTGACTCTGAGTAGTGAGGGGGCGCCAGTTTCTCTGAGTTACGAGGATGTTTACTACTGCTTCTACGTCGAGAACGTGACTCTCTACTTACAACCCCAAACGAGTGGTCCGCTCGACGTACCGGTCTACGTGTACTTGTACACGGGCAACTCTTCAGCAGAGTACAGGCTGGCGTCTTTCAGGTATTACGCAAACATTCCTTTCTACGACGATATAGGGGGCTCGTGCATCCGCCTCAACAAGAGTATGGCCGATATACCGTTGAACACCGGCTTACGTATATTAGTTAAGCTCCCGGGCTTCTATCTAGCCCCGATGCCGCCTAGCGGTATGGTGAGCTTTGGTAACGGGAGTTACCTACTCCTCTTCCACCAGGCCGGCTACGCCACTGTCTACTCGAATCTCACAATCTACATCGATAGCCCGGTCGTCACTGTGACCAACAATCTAGGTTTCGACGTGTACGGTGTATTGAACGCGGTCTCTGCCAATGGGACGCTCGTCCAAGAAAAACTGTATCTGCGGCCACGCTCCTCTACGAGCATTCACCTCATAGGGAATTACACTGCTGTACACCCCGTCTTGTACGCCCGCGTGCTTTTCCTGACGGCGAGAGTTGACGGCTCTTCAACGTATTTGTCTCTAAAAGACAATATGCCTGTTATCGCAGGACTACTAGCAATTCCAGTGGCGTTGTACACTTATTCTAGGTGGAAGACAAGTAGGTGAGCCGATCAAAGCACAAAATGTTTATATATTCAACGCGTATTTCAATAAATGTGGTGCAGTGCATGCGACTCGTCACGAGAGTCTCCTCTATACTATTGGCTATAATATTGATCGCTATAATCCCTCTAGCAAATCTGGGAGCCGCTCAGCAGGTTCAGCCAGGCCCGGCCTCCGACCAGATCACCTTCATAAGGGTCGCTATAGAGCAGGTCCCCGACGCGATCAAGAACAACCAGATCGACATGTACTACTTCGCTCTGAGACCCCTACAGGCCCAGAAGATACAGCAGGACGTCCCTAACGCAGTGCTATGGCAGGCGCCGGCTGGTTTAATAGACCTGATACTCAACCCGGCACCGGTCTCAGTCATAACGCTCAACGGTACGCTCACCATAAAGCAGGCCGCGGCCGCTCTGGGCGTCCCGCTGGCGGCTATCGTGGGCTTCAGGACTACCGGCAACCAGACGATCGTCGAGCTGGGCGCCAACCCCAACACCAGTAGCATCAACCCGTTCGCCTTCAAGCAGATTAGGTGGGCCATGAACTACCTGGTCGACAGAGACACTATAGTCTCGCAGATCCTCAAGGGCTTCGGTGTACCGATGTACACCTTCCTGAGTCAGTACGACCCTACCTACACGATAATAGCCGACATCGTGGCTAGGTACGAGTTCAGGTACGACCCATCGTACGCTGACAGCATCATAACCAGCGTCCTGACGTCGGTGGGCGCCCAGAAGATCGGCGGTGTATGGTACTACGGCGGTAAGCCGATAGCGATAAACTTCATTATCAGAATCGAGGACGAGAGGTACGACATCGGTAACATGGTGGCTACCGACCTAAAACTGCTGGGCTTCACAGTGAACGTGTTGCCGATGAGGTTCACCGAAGCGATCAACACCGTGTACGGCACCGACCCGATGGAATTCGCGTGGCACATCTACACGGAGGGCTGGGGTAAGGGCGGCATAACCAGGTGGGATACCGCTACAGTAGCACAGTTCTCCGCCCCGTGGTTCGGATACATGCCCGGCTGGCAGGAGCCAACCTTCTGGAACTACCAGAACGACACGATAGACGACCTCACCCTCAGGATCTACACGGGCAACTTCACCAGCCAGAGCGAGTTCGTACAGCTGTATAGGAAGGCAACGGAAATGGCTATACAGGAGTCCGTTAGGGTCTGGATCGCCACCAGGCTAGACACCTGGGTGACCACCAACCAGGTACAGGGCATTACTCTGGACTTGGGTGCCGGCGTGAGAGGTATATGGAACGTCAGAGAGGCGTTCATACCTGGTAAGCCTGCGCTGACTATAGGCCACTTGTGGGTCTACACAGCGG
>NZ_JBMFLY010000024.1:6712-16798 GCF_049970955.1 Thermogladius sp.
TACGCGTTTGACTTAACCTACGACCCGAAGTACAGCGCGCTGGAGCCCAGGCTCGCGAGCAACCTGAAGCCGACACTAGACTTAATTAAGGGCCTGGTCTTCGATGCCCAGAACAAGAGGTTGATCGTCTACATAGACTACTGGTTCTTCGACACCAACTACATAGCCGGAATGGCGACTCTAGGCATAGCCAACCCGCTCGAGATACACACCGTGACGTGGCAGCTGGCACTTGACCAGAGGAACCAGACGGGCCTAGTGCTCTACCAGAGGAAGGGATACCAGTGGTTCAGCCTTGTCTACCCCGACCACGTGGCTCTGGTGAAGAACACTCTTGCCACGTACCTTAACAACCAGACTGTCTTTGCGAAGGCCAACGCGTACGCGAACGGCCTCCTCACGATGGACGAGTGGAACGCCAGGATACAGGCCGACCTGGACTGGATCAACGCCCACGGCCACGCATGGATAAGCCAGGGCCCGTTCTACTTGGACAAGTTCGATAAAGACGCGCAAACGGCTGTATACAAGGCCTTCAGAGACCCGACCTACCCATTCAAGAAGGGCGACTGGTACTTCGGCAAGCCCATCACGACACTGATAGGCGGCTACACTCTCAGCACAGTAATACCCGGCAAGATACTGCCGGGTAGCCCGGCCAACTTGACGGTCATAGTCAACGGTATACCACCGCTACACTTGGAGTACATACTGAAGGACGCTGCCGGCAACATACTGTCGACTGGCGACGCAGCCCAGATCAACCAGACGGCGTTCCTGATCTCCTTCCCGAGCGACTTCACGATCAACCTGGACTACAGGACCACATACTACCTGATACTCCTGGCTTACTCTGACGTAGTAGCGATGCCCGACATGAAGAAGATAGAGTTGACCACGGCCTCGACTGCGGAGGCGCTCCAGTACATGCAGAGCTTGAACCAGGAGGCGTTGAATAAGTTGCAGAGCGCCCTGAACCAGCAGATATCCAGCGTCTACAACCAGATTAACCAGTTGAACACCCAGCTAACACAGCTGAACTCCACCCTGACAGCCATGCTAGGGCAGCAGATCCAGGCTGTCATGACGGCTCTAACCCAGAACATCAAGACGGTCTCGGACGTGCTGACCAACCTGGCCAACGTGGTCAACACGACGCAGGCCACACTGACGAGCTTCCAGAGCTCGGCAAACAGCCAGTTCTCCTCCATATCCAGCGACCTATCGAGCATAAAGAGCACACTGGCCAGCATGCAGACTACACTACAGGGAGCCGCTTCGGCCAGCGACGTTGAGGCTTTGAAGAGCCAGGTCTCCACGCTACAGAACCTAGTATACGCCACTCTCGGGCTCGTAGTAGTGACTCTAATAGTCAGCGGTATTGGGCTAGCTAGAAAGAAGTAGCTTCCTAATTTTAAACACAACTATTTTTTCGACCCACACCAATACAGTCCTGCCCTGAGGATACGTATAAATACTCCCTCTAATTCCCTTTATTAGCGGTACGAGTGTGAGGGCTATGCCGGGCACTGGTAGGGTAATATTAAGGAGAGCGGTACTACTCACGATCGCCTTCATACTCATAGTCATATTAACGGCCGCGATACTCGAGGGCACTGGTTTCGCGCAAAAGATATACGAGGCACTTGTGACGCAAAACGTGCAGTCCGATGTACAGGTATACGCCAGGACGCACCCGGGCGCGTCACCGGCCGATATCCAGAACTTCAAGAACCAGATGACGAAGTACTGGATGGAGTACTACGGCCTCATAGACGCCAACGGCAACCCGGTCCCACCCTACATTAGGATGTGGAAGCTGGTCTTTAACAGCCTCAAGTTCGACTTCGGCTACACTAACCAGGAGGGCATAACCGGGTTGATAGGTAGGCTACCACCACAGCCCGTTATAACCGTGATAGCGGGCGTCTTGCCGAGGACCATCCTAATGGCCACCGTGGCCGAGCTCGTCTGTGCTCTGATAGCGCTACCTCTAGCTCCAAGGATAGCCTATAAGCACGGCTCATTGTGGGACAGGCTCATAGTTAGCTACGCGGCGCTCTTCAACGCTGTCCCGGTCTGGTGGCTGGCTATGATCCTCCTCTCGGTCTTCGGTTACACGCTCAGGATCTTCCCGACCAACTACAGAGCCTTGATGACGTACATAAACACGTTCTGGAGCAATCCGCTGGTCAACACGCTCTACATATCATGGTACGCGACGCTCCCAGTCATAACACTGGTCATAGCGTTCCTAAGCACCTGGCTGTACTCTATCAGGGCCATGGTACTGCGAATCGTGCGAGAGGACTTCGTCATGGTGGCCAAGGCGAAGGGGCTGCCCGAGAAGGATATAGCAAGAAAGTATATTGTGAGGGTCATGGCCCCTCCTATAGTGACGTACGTGATCCTGGCCCTCGCGGGCTCCCTGGGCGGGCTGATAATAACGGAGTCCGTCTTCGACTGGCCTGGCATGGGGACGCTGACGTACTACGCCATCACGACAGGCGACGTGAACACTGTGATGGGCGTCTTCTTCATCCTAGTGTTAGTGTATATATTGGCAAGGCTGCTACTAGAAGTACTGTACATCATCCTAGACCCGAGAGTCAGGTACAGGTAGGGTGGGGTAGCTATGGCGGCCCAGCAGCCCTCTCTAACCACGTTAATAAAGCAGAAGTTCATCAAGCCGCTGTGGGGCGGCCTCAAAGAGGTCTGGAGTTTCGGCACGGGTAAAGTAGGGCTCGCTCTACTATTCGTACTCGTCGGGGTATCCGCGGTAGCGACCGTTACAATGCCCTCTAACTTGCTCGCCATGTGGGAGAGCCCGTCCTTCTGGGACGAGAACCCCCTGCTAGTCCCTCCAGCATGGGTCGCCTACTTGGGCCAGCCGGTTGCTCCGCAGAGCGTCAACGTTTTAACTAGGCCCACTACGTCGATGGAGCAAGCCGGGTTCATGTACTACGTATACACTGTCAAGTACACGTTGACACAGCCGCAGTACCCGCAAGACATACTCGTCAAGGTACAAGGTGTCGCCGTGTTCAACGTCCAGGTAAACGGTACTTCAAAGGTGGTCTCCCCAACAATAGTCCTTAAACTGACGAGGCCAGACAACCTGACGTTTACCCTGACATCCGCAACCCCGACCGTTAGCAACATAACAGGGCTCTACGCGACAACAGACGTGAAGTTGGCAACGACAAACTACGGTGGAATAGCTGAGGCCCTCGGGTCGAAGTACATAAACGAGACGCAGCTGTCCAGCGTTATAGGGAATAACGCGACTCTGCTGTCCGTCGTGAGGCTCGGGATAATCAACAACATCGTGACGTTGATGAGGAGCTTCCCGCAGTTCTACATATTCGGGAAGCCCAAGGTAACCGTGACTCTCGGAAACGTGTCCTCTGACCTGTTACCGATATACCACCAGGTTGAGACAGTCGCGAACAGCGTAACTCCCGGCGCACCTGGCTCGGACTTGGTCAAGGAAAGCCTCAGCAGAGCCCTCTCAGAGCTTAGGACGGCGCTGGCCTCGAGGACCCCCTCCGATATGGTACCACACCTATACGCCGCGCTCGGCAACTTGACTCAGGCCTACGCCTTCTCGGCCGCCTACAACACTCTCACACCAGAGATGTCGAGTGCCCTGTCCTCCGCGATGACGTCGCTCTCGAAAGTTATAAACGACTTCGAGACGACTACAAAGTACTACAACATCGAAATACAGACGCAGCCGCTTACGGGGACGTACACTGCAGACGTCATCGTGTCTTACTCCACGGAGGCCCCGCTGTCACAGCTGCCAGGGCTACCTGTTAAGACCGTGCGTGTTATATTCAAGGGCTCGGCTTTCGGACTGCTAGGCACGGACGACATCGGCAGAGACTTAGCGGTCATACTGTTCTACGGGTTCCCCGTCGCCATGGCGATAGGCTTGACAGCGGCCGTGGCGACAACACTGATAGGGCTGATACTGGGCGTCATTAGCGGATACTACGGAGGCTACGTCGACGAGGCGATCCAGAGGACCGTTGACGTCATAGGTAACATACCGCTCCTGCCGATCCTTATACTGCTGGGCCAGATCGCGTTGTTGGTGTTCGTCAACAACCCGTTCATGGTGCTGATGACCATAATCACGGTCCTGATAGTCTTCGGCTGGGGAGGCCTCGCGATAACCGTCAGGACGATGACCCTGAGCATCAAGGAGGAGCCGTACATCGAGGCCGCGCTAGCGCTTGGCGCGAGCAACAGCAGGGTGATCCTCAAGCACATACTACCGCAGGTGGCAGCCTACGGTGTAGCCTCCATGGTGTTCTCAGTGCCGTCGGCCATACTGACCGAGGCGGGTCTAAGTGTGCTGGGTATAAGGTCGGGGTACCCCACGTGGGGTGCAGTACTCAGTAGGGCAAGGGACTCCAACAGGTACGACGTGTGGTGGTGGATCCTACCTCCGGGCATCCTGATCTCGATAACGAGCCTGGCCTTCGTGTTGGTGGGTCTAGCGATCGAGAGGATCGTTGAGCCGAGGCTGAGGACGCTGTAGAGGGAGTAAGGCAAGCACTTTTCGCGATAGCGTTTTTAACGTGCTCGTGGGACACGAAGTCGACCGCTACCCGCCTTCTCACACGAGCCCTAACCACAATTAACTATCTGTCGTTCAAACGCCCGGGAGCAATCGTCGAATACCACTAACCCCTCGAGTAATAGCCTCTTGCTCGGGGGTGAGGTTTCAGCCAGGTAAGTTCTCTTCACCTATCTAACCGGGAGTAACTCATCATCCTAGTAGAGGATAGATCCAGTCGCGGTGTTTTATGCTCTCTGTTAGAGGAATCAGCAAAAACGCCTCTCGGTGTTGCAGCCGTGGCGATCTAGAGCGGCTCTAATAGCCGGCTTAACTAGGCGCACCCGACTTCTCTTGTTCTAGCTTCTTGAGTTCCTCCTCTATCTCCTTCTCAATCTCCTCAATGGGCTTAGGAGGCGGTGTGGTGGCTAGTGTGTAGCCGATCCAAGCCAGTATTCCGAACACGCCTAGGACAGCTATCATCGCTGTTAACTGGAGTAGCTGCACCCAGTAGGGGGTCATGAACAGTATGTAGCCGTACACCACTATGACTATGATGCTCACAACGACTAGACCCCAACCGACCATTTGATCCCTGTTCATTGGTAACCCCCATATTCAGAAAGTACCTCAAGGGATAAAAACGTGTTGTTGGACCAAACAACTTCCACGACTTAGCCGTGGCAGTACTGCGATATCCTCCTCAGCAACCTAACCTCCATTCTCTTCATGTAGAACACCGAGAGCGCGAGGGAGAGGCTAACAATACCTGTTGTCGTGAATATGGCCCCTACCAGGGCCCTAATGTGGTGTATGACACCTGTTAGAAAGTACATGAGGAGCACGTAGAAGTCGAAGTACAGTCCCGGTATTAGGGTCAGGGCTCCGAGTAAGAACACGGTGAAAGTCGGGTTGTACCTCCACGTTAGCAACAACATGCTTAAGAGTATCGTGAAGCCGTGCCTAACACCAAGCTTCTTCTTGCCCACTCTCTTCCTGTACTTGATGGGGACCTCGGCTACTTTGTAGCCCGTCGAGAGGGTGTGGGACAAGATCTCGGCTTCAACGCTGAAGTCCTTGAACTCGAACTCGACCTCGTCTAGGATGCGCTTTCTCACCGCGTACATGCCGCTCAGCGCGTCGCTCAGTTTCACGCCGTAAAAGACGTTGAACAGGCTGGTCAGGAACCAGTTGCCGAACCTATACACTATGCTTTGGGCCCCCTTCTCGATTTGTTTCCTGGCTCCGATGACTAGGTCGTAGCCCTCTTCGACCTTTTTAATCAGGTCTTGGATGTGCTCGGCCGGGTAAGTGTAGTCGCCGTCCATTACTACAACGACGCTACCTGTCACGTACTTTAGGCCAGACTTTATGGCGTCTGCCTTACCACGCCCTTCTTGTCGAACCACTCTCACTCCCAAACTCCTCGCGACCTCGGGTGTACCGTCAGTCGAGCCCCCGTCTACGACGAGAACCCTGGCTGGGTCGTAACCCAACCCGATTACCTCTCTAAGGGTTTTCTCCAGCCCCTCCCTCTCGTTCAGCACGGGGATGAGGATGGTGAAGTCCGTCGAGACGTCGTTGCCCAACCTGGGCGGCACCTTGATAAGTCTATCAACAGGTTTATGTAAAAAGCTAGTGCCTCGAGCCTAGGTGTTGTAGCAGTGAAGTGCCACTACTGCGACAGGGAAGCTGTTGTGAGGTTGCCCTATGCTAAGCTCAACCTCTGCAGGGAGCATTTCGCGGAGTACCTTCTACGTAAGCTCGAGAGGAGCGTGGAGAGGTACAAGATGTTCGGTAGAGGTAGCAAGGTCGTCGTGGGCGTTTCTGGCGGTAAAGACAGCGTAACCCTCACCAAGCTTCTCTCGGAGTCTGGTCTCGCGAAACTACTCGTAGTCCACGTAAACCTGTCCATAGGAGAGTACTCCAGGATATCCGTGGAGACCGTGAGAAGGTTCAGTGTAGAGCACGGTCTAGACTACCTCATTGTGGACCTATCCGAGTACGGTATCAGCATCCCCGAGCTCGTCGCGAAGACTAGAAGAAGCCCTTGCAGCGTGTGCGGCATGGTAAAGAGGTACGTACTGAACGCGCTCACATTGGACCTGGGTTACGATGCGCTGGCTACTGCCCACCACGCAGACGACATGGCCGTGTACATAGTGAAGAGCTTCCTGCTACAGGACTACGACCAGCTCTACAAGATCTCCCCCGTTAATTACGAGGTGCCGGGGCTCGCCGCTAGAAAAATCAAGCCGCTCTACGAGTTCTACGAGTTCGAGATCGAGACCTTTGCGAAGCTCTACGGGTTACCGTTCGTGAGCGTAAAGTGCCCGTTCAAGCACGCGGGTTGGCTCGAGCGGTACGTAAGAGAACTGCTCGACAAGGCCGAAGAGGAGTCCCCCGGCTTCAAGATCTCACTACTCAGGTCTCACGCTAGGAGAACGTTGTCTATGAGGTCAGCGGAGCAAGCCAAGCCGAAGGCCTGTGCTAGTTGCGGCCTCATAAGTAGCGGAACCGAGTGCTCGTTTTGCAGGTTTACGAGGAGAGCCCTGGGCCAGCCGATGGGGCTCGTGGTCAGAAGATGGATTATCGAACAGGCCGCGGCGAGCGGGACGCGTCGGGTAACCGGCACCCCGCCTAGCTCGGTAGGCTAGGCGGCTGGGCTGGCGCGCGTCCACGCGAGAGAACTACGAGTAGGAGAATAGAGGTTACTATCAATAGAGCGACCAGTAGAGAGAGGATTAACAGGACACCCCCAGCCGGGCCTGAGCCGAAGCAGAGCGGGACGAAGAACAGAACTACACAGAACCCCGTCGACACGTTGGTGGCCGACGTCGAGGACTCAAAGATTGCTAGTAAAACCCCTACAATCGATATAGCAATACCTGCCACGAAGAGCAGGAAGCCTATGCGTGTTAGGCTGCTCATACCATCACCACGTGGTTAGCACTAGGAACGCTATGGTTACAGCCACTAATACTAACCCGATAATCGCCGCTACTAGGGCAGCCCTCCTGCTCGTCCCAAAGACGATGGGTATCGGCCCGATGATCAGAACACCCCCACCCTCTACTCTGTCTTCCCTATCCTCCTCCCCAGAAAGTAAGGCCCCGAACAGCATCAGCAGGAAGCCTACGAGGCTGATCGCCATCCCCAGTACTACGATGAGAACTCCAACCAAGCCCATCACTAACAGATCTCTAATGCAGATTACCATGCTATAAACTACTTCATGCCACCAGGTATGAACACCACGGGGACTATTGCGAGGCCTGTGGAATAGTCGGGCTTGTCGACGCGGTCGATCAGCCCGAGCCTATAGTATAGTCCCAGTAAGTCCACGTAGCCGAGAAATACCCTCCCACTGCCGCACTCGATCCGCCAGTACCTCTTCTTATCCTTCTCGATCATTTGGGCCCTAGCCTTGAGTACCTCCTCCAAAAGACGCGGGTCTTTCCGCCTGATAACGTCCATAGAGGTCTTAACGCACTTCTCGTACCAGTCGAGTATTGAGTAGTCTGCTATTCTTAGATGTAGCTTCCAATCGTTTACGCCCATCTCCTTACACACTTTAACGGCCTCGTCCACAAACTTCGCGACCTCTCCGCAGTACTTTTCGCCAATACACATAGCTGGCGAAATGTAGACGGAGGAGAACACCAAGAGCTCGGAGACTTCCCGCGACACGCCCCCGCTCTCCAGAAGCTCGACCATGCGCTCAAGCCCTGTAATGGGTAACGTCAGCTCTCTGAAGGGGTTCCCTTGAAGGTACCTCTCGACTTTGTCCCTGTACTTCTCCACGAGTCTCGGTGTCAAGCCGAGATCTCTGTACTTGAACCTCTTCCTCAACCACTCCACAGTGTCCCAGCTACCCTCTTCGTCGAGATCGAACAGGACCACCCCGCGGAGATTCTTGACTATAGAAGCGTAGAGCGCGAACATGTTCCCCCGGGTATTGCCGGTACTTTATTTTATCCGACGGCCCGGGTCTAAAAGGCTTATTAGAGAATCGCCCGCGGGACTCCTTTACCGGGTCATCGCGAGGAGCCCCCTCTTTAAGCTAGCTCACACTTCATAGTTAGGATAGGATTGGTGAAGGAAGTGAACGTCAAGCTCGCGGCGGGCGGTCTCATAGTAGTGTTGCTAATGGTATCCTTAGTTATTAGGGGTAAGAGGCCGAAGACCCCTATATGGAGTATCATGACGTTCACGGCGTTTATTGCTGTAGCGTCGGGCCTCGTAAGGCTCGACGAGCTTAACAGCGTGATAGACCTCAGCGTCGTGCTGTTCTTGATAGGCATGTTTAGTATCACAGGCCTAGCGGAGAGGTCCGGGCTATTAGACTACGTGGCGAGCAGGTTCATACGCCTGTTCAAGACGAGAAGGTCGCTAATAGTAGCATCCTCGCTACTATTCGGGCTTCTGTCAGCTGTAGCCGTCAACGATACCGTCGCGTTGATGGGCCCGCCGATCGCCTACACTATCTCGAAAGCGATCGGCGTCGACTCCGAAATGATGATGCTTCTACTGGCTTTCTCCTTGACCATCGGCTCCGTCATGACACCTATTGGTAACCCGCAGAACATGCTAATCGCTGTTAGGTCTGGCATGTCGGCGCCCTTTGTGAAATTTGTACTCTACTTGTCAATCCCGACCGCTCTCAACTTACTCGTCACGCCTTTAATCTTGATGAAGTTGTATGGCGTAAGAAACGGGCGGAAGATCGAGGTACTCCTAGTCCCAGAGGAGACGATAAAAAGCAGGAGAGACGCTGCCCTGGCTGGTATAGGGCTGGCCGTCTCGGTATCCGCGCTCGTGGTTAACGACCTACTACAGCTGATGGGTCTCCCCTACGTAGAGGAGAGGGGGATAATCCCCTTTGTCGTCGCCTCGGCCATATATGTGTTCTCGGAGAACCCACGTGAGGTCTTAAGCAAGGTGGACTGGGGCACTATAGTCTTCTTCATATCGATGTTCATAACCATGGAAGGGGTCTGGAGGAGCGGCTTCCTAAACCCACTTCTGGCGCTGTTTGTTTCGGGAAAACCGGTCGACACGCCTCTCAGTATTCTATCGATCTCGGCCCTCTCAGTAGTTGGGAGCCAGCTGATAAGTAACGTGCCTTTCACCAGGCTGATGATAACCGAGCTTCACGAAGCGGGTTACACAGGAAAACAAGACCTGCCCTGGCTGACGCTAGCTATGTCCACGACGATAGCTGGGAACCTGACCATACTCGGGGCGGCATCCAACATAATCATCGTAGAGTACCTCGAGTCGAGAATGGGGACCACCATCACCTTCACGAAGTTCGCGAAGATTGGCGCTATAGTGACGCTGGTAAACATCGTTGTCTACTTCGCTTTCCTAGCACCTCTACAACTTCTAGGCTTAGTCTCATAGGGCGCCCTCTCAGACGACCTGAGTGGAGCGGGTTTTAAGCCACGAGTCTCCATAACTTTTATTTAGATTGTATACAGGTGTCAGAGCACTCGTACAAAGCGAGGGCAGGGTGT
>NZ_JBMFLY010000025.1:0-10180 GCF_049970955.1 Thermogladius sp.
CCGTAGAGCAGTATCCCCTTCGGGGGCTCTATACCCATTTTGCTGATGATGTCCGGGTACTTGAGCGGCCACTCGACAGCCTCCCTGAGCTGCTGCTTGACGTCCTCTAGACCTCCTATATCGCTCCACCTGACCTCCGGTACTTCGACGAAGACCTCCCTGATTAGGGAGGGCTGTACGAGTTTAAGCGCGTTCAGGAAGTCGCTCATCGTCACCTTGAGCTTCTCGAGCTTGCTAGCCGGTATGGGCTGGTTGAGGTCGATGTTCTCCTCCTTCACGAACCTCCTCAACGCTGCGAGGGCAGCCTCTTTGACTAGCGCTGCGAGGTCTGCTCCTGTATACCCGTGCGTGATCTCGGCTAGCTTACCCAAGTCCACGTCCTCGGCGAGGGGCATGTTCCTGGTGTGGACGGCGAGGATCTCCCTCCTAGCCCTCTTGTCGGGGGGTGGTATCTCTATCTCCCTGTCGAACCTGCCCGGCCTCCTCAGAGCCGGGTCCAGCGCGTCGGGCCTGTTAGTGGCGCCTATTACTATGACCCTGCCTCTCTCTTTCAAACCGTCCATCAGCGTGAGTAGCTGCGCTACGACCCTCTTCTCGACCTCTCCTACGACCTCCTCCCTCTTCGGCGCTATGCTGTCGATCTCGTCGATGAAGATTATGGCCGGAGCGTTCTGCTCGGCCTCTTTGAACACCTCTCTAAGCCTCTCCTCCGACTCGCCGTAGAACTTGCTCATGATCTCTGGGCCGTTGATCGCTATGAAGTAGGCCCCGATCTCGTTGGCTAGCGCCTTGGCCAGCAGAGTCTTACCAGTGCCGGGAGGGCCGTAGAGCAGTATCCCCTTCGGGGGCTCTATACCCAGCCTGTTGAAGAGCTCCGGGTGTCTAAGGGGGAGCTCGACGATCTCCCTGATCCTCTCCTTGACTTCTTCCAGGTCGCCTATGTCCTCCCAAGTGACTCTGGGTATACCCCTTGCGACGGCCTCCTCCTTAACCGGCTCTTCTCTGATCACTATCTCGGTGTTCTCGGTTATGTACACGTTCGACGTAGGCTGCGTGCTCACGACAGCCATCTTCAGCTCCATGCCGAAAAACGGTATGACGATTATCTCCCCCCTGCTCACAGGCGTGTAGGGCGGCAGGAGGCGCCTCACGTAGCTCGGGTCTAGGGAGATCCCGTAGAAACCGTAACCCTCGGGCGCCACGGGTGCTAAGACGACTCTTGTAGCCGGCTCTATCTTAGCGGGTCTCACAGTGACGTACTCGTTTATCCCGACGCCGATCTTATTCCTTATGTAGCCGTCAAGCCTTATCACCTCCTTCCCCGCGTCCTCGGGTCTGGCGGGCAGTACTCTCACTATGACAGAGCCCTTCGGCCCTATGACCTCGATGTAGTCGCCTGACTCTACACCGAGGCTCCTCATGACCCTCTCGTCCATCCTCGCGATCTTCCTGCCCACGTCGCTGGTTCTCGCCTCTAGCACCCTGAGCTTAACCTCACCGGTCTTACTCACGGAGAAACACCTCTAGTCCAGTCTGTAATTAGGGTGGTAATCCGTTATTATAATTTAACACCCCGTAAGCTAGCTCCACCCGGTCGCGGCGTGTGAGTAGCGAGCCATGTAGAGAACGGGCTCGTCTACCCGCGTGTACGTGGTTTGAGACGGGCAGACCACCTCCACGGTAGAAGGTTTTTAATACTGTTTTTCCAGAGTGATAAATGCTACGGCTCTGGCGGTGGTCAGAGATGGTCGAGAGAGTGAAGACGGGCATCCCGGGGTTCGACGAGATACTGAACGGCGGTATCCCGAAGAGGAACGTGGTGTTGCTGAGCGGGGGGCCCGGCACGGGTAAGACTATAATGGCGAGCCAGTTCCTGTGGAACGGGCTACAGATGGGCGAGCCGGGCGTATACGTGGCTCTAGAGGAGCACCCGGTCCAGGTCAGGGTCAACATGAAGCAGTTCGGCTGGGATGTAAAGCAGTACGAGCAACAAGGGGTCTTCGCAGTAGTTGACGCGTTCACTGGGGGGATCGGGGAGGCCGCGAAGAGGGAGAAGTACGTCGTCAAAGACCCGACAGACGTAGGCGAGCTCGTGGACGTCGTGAAGACGGCTATCAAAGACGTGAACGCGATGAGGGTGGTGATAGACAGTGTCTCAACGCTGTACTTGACTAAACCGTCAATTGCGAGGAGCGTGATAATGTCGTTGAAGAAGGTGCTCTCGGGTACAGGCACCACGTCAATTCTGGTGTCACAGGTCTCGGTGACTGAGAGGGGGTTTGGCGGCCCGGGCGTAGAACACGCTGCGGACGGTATCGTCAGGCTCGACCTCGACGAGGTAGATGGGGAGCTGATCAGGAGCGTCATAGTCTGGAAGATGAGGGGCACAAGCCACAGCCTGAAGAGGCACCCGTTCGAGATAACGGACAAGGGTATCGTGATATACCCGGACAAAGTCGTGAAGACGCGCGGAGTTGTCGGCTAAAAGTTTTTTGCTTGCCCATTGTAGGAGGAAAGTTATATAAGCTGTCCTTCAACGGTTTATCACATAGAAAACAATGGCTGGTTCCATGGAGGTTGGTTTAAAGAGACTAGACGAGCCAATAGCCGTTTATAGGCACGCGTGTCCTAACTGTGGTAGGGACATCGACGACCTACGCCTCTTTTACAGGGCCCCCTGCAAGTCGTGTTTGAGAGACGAGGACTTCTTTGAGCTTAAAAAGATGATCGACGAGTCCGGGGAGGGGCTGGAGGACCTAGACCTCTTCAAGAAGTACTACGAGAGGCTGACCAACAGAGAGGGCGGGCTGAAGAGACTCCTCGAGGAAGAGGAGGCCCTTAGAGAGTTCGAGGAGTTCTTCATTAGGGCTACAAAGGGCTCGAGGCCCTCGAGCGCCCAGAAGACGTGGGCTAGGCGGGTACTGAGGGGGGTCTCGTTCACCATCGTCGCGCCGACGGGTATGGGTAAGACCCTGTTCTCCCTCGTGATGTCGCTCTACCTGGTCTCGAAGAACAGGGGGTACAAGGTAGTAGTCGCCTTCCCCACAGTAGTACTGCTGACCCAGTCCATTAATAGGCTCAAAGAGCTCGCGGAGAACGCGGGCGTCCGCCTCTGCACCGAGGAAGAGAGCGCCGGGAGCGATTGCGTGAGGGTGGTCTACGTCTACGGCAGGATGGGGAAGGAGGAGAGGGCTAAGGCGATGAAGGCTATAGAAGAGGGTAGCTTCAACGTGCTACTAGTGACTAACAGGTTCCTCCAGGACAACGTCGAAGTACTGAGCAGGCACAAGTACAAGCTGATAGTAATGGACGACGTCGACGCGGTCTTGAGGAGCAAGCGGTCTGTGTCCACCGTGATGAGGCTGGTAGGTATCACAGAGGACGAGATAGAGGAGGGTATTAGGCTTGTCAAGGCGACGCAGAGGCTGGCTAGGAGGCTGAGCGACGAAGAAAGGTCGAAGCTCGAGAAGGAAGTCGAGGAACTGGAGAAGAAGGTGGACGAGGTCAGGAAGAGAATAGACACGGTGCTAGTGGTGAACACCGCGACCGGTAGGCCTCGAGGAGTCTACCCGAAGCTATTCAAGGTTTTCATGGGCTTCGTGGCAGGCTCGAGACCCGAGGCTTTGAGGAATATAGTGGACACGTACACTATACCCGAGAAGAGTGTGGAGGAGACAGTCATAGACCTGGTCTCGAAACTGGGTAGCGGCGGGCTCGTTTTCGTCCCCGTCGACAAGGGCGTTGAGTATGCCGACAAACTAGCCGGGTTGTTGAGGGAGCGCGGTATTAAAGCGGAGTCCTTCCACAGTAAGAAGCCGCCGCGGATACTCTCCGAGTTCGAGAGAGGCGATGTAGACGTCTTAGTCGGCGTCGCGGTCTACTACGGGACACTGGTGAGAGGGCTTGACATGCCTGCTAGAGTAAGGTACGCAGTATTCGCTGGAGTACCCCGCCACAAGTTCAGCAGCAAGCTCGAGGACGTCTCCCCAATAGACCTGTTGAGGCTAATAGCGGCCCTTCTAGAGGTCGTTGAAGGAGACGAGAAACGCGACCTGGAGAAAATCTTTGGCAGGCTGTCCTCTAGGTTCAGGAGACTCAGCGGCGCCGCGCTTTTGAGGGTCAGAGAGGACTTCAGGAAGAAGCTCAGCGGCGAACAGGTCGAGGAGACCCCCCTACTAAGGGACTTGACGGCCGCCCTCGAGTACGCCAGGAGGCTTCTGTCTAGGGAGGACGTGAGGAGCAAGCTGAGCAGCGTAGGCGAGGTCGCGCTGGTGACGGAGGACGGGCAACAGTACATCATGATACCGGACTACACGACTTACATCCAAGCTAGTGGTAGAACCAGTAGGCTGTACCCCGGCGGGCTGACGAAGGGGCTGTCTGTGCTTGTGGTCGACGACGTCAGGCTTCTTAGGGGGCTCTCTAGGAGGCTGAGGTGGGTTCTAGAAGACTTCCAGTTCAAGGACTTGAAGGACGTGGACCTGGACGCGGTGGTGTCGGAGATAGATAGGGACAGAGAGGAAGTACTGAGGGTCATGAAGGGCGAGGTGAAGGAGAGCAAGGTGCACCAGCTGGTTAAGTCCACGCTTTTGATAGTCGAGTCCCCGAACAAGGCTAGGACGATAGCCAGGTTCTTCGGAAGGCCCTCTATCAGGATTCTGGGCAAGGGCTTGCTCGCCTACGAAGTGGCCACCGGCAACTACATCCTCACGATCGTCGCGAGCGGGGGACACGTATACGACCTAGTAGCGAGCAAGAACAGGGACCTCATATTCGAGAAACTGGCCGGGAGGGACGTGGATGACGAGAGCGTCTACGGTATCTTGAGAGACGGGTCTAAGTTCATCCCGATTTACACGGACATCAAGAAGTGCGAGGACGGGCGCCAGTTCACAGAAGAGCCGCAAGAACAGGCTCTCTGCGACAAGATAGCGCTGCGGAAGCTCGAGGTGATAAACGTGCTGAGAGAGCTGGCCAGGGAGGTAGACCTCGTCCTAGTGGGCACAGACCCGGATACCGAGGGCGAGAAGATAGCATGGGACCTAACGGTACTACTAAGGCCCTACAACAGGAACATTAAGAGGATAAGGTTCCACGAGGTCACGAAGAGGGCGATCCTGAACGCCATCGCGAACCCGGAGGACATAGACCTCAACATGGTGAAGGCGCAGATCGTGAGGAGGCTCGACGACAGGTGGGTCGGCTTCACGCTATCCGCTATCCTCCAGAAGTACCTGTGGGTCCAGTACTGCTACGAAGAAATGCACAACCCCAAGAGGGGGATCAAGAGCGTCCGCGACTGTTGCAGGCCTAACTACAACTGGAGCGCCGGAAGGGTGCAGAGCCCCGTCCTCAAGTACATACTCGAGGGTATGATGAAAAAAAGTAAGCTCAGCGGCTACAGGCTCTCAGTGACACTCTCTCACGACGGCGTTGAGAAGAGGGTGGAGATACCATTAGAGAGGAAGGGATTCCCGGGTATTTTCAGGGAACTTTCTAAGAGAGAGTTAGGTACCAAGAGACCCAAGGTAGCCTCTAAGAGGGTGAGAGACAAGCTGTCGAAGTCTTTCAAGGAGAACGTGGAGGTGAGGCTCGTAAAACTGAGGCACGATGAGATAGAGGTGGAACCCCCGCCCCCGTTCACGACAGACACCCTGCTGGCGGAAGCGTCGAGGACCCTGGGATTCACGGCCTCTCTAACCATGAATATCGCCCAGGAACTGTTCGAGGTAGGCTTGATAACGTATCACAGGACCGACAGCACTAGAGTAAGCGATGCGGGCTTGTCAGTGGCGAGGCAGTACATTGAGGAGAGGTATGGTGACACAGCTTTGTTCAAGCCCAGGCAGTGGGGTACGGGCGGGGCACACGAGTGTATAAGACCCACCAGGCCCATCGACGCCGAGCGCCTGAGGGAACTTGTAAGAGAGGGAGTGCTGGACTTCCCCATCCAGTTGAGGAGGGAGCACTACCAGTTGTACGACCTTATATTCAGGAGGTTCATTGCCAGCCAGATGAAGGCGGCGAAGGTTCTTGCCGAGAAGTACGGGCTGGAGTTTTGTCTAAAGGACGGAGCGGAGGGCGGGTGTGCGAAAAAAGTCTCGCTGGAGCAAACCGACTACGTAGACGTGGTCGAGCCGGGCTTCTTGGAAATGTACAAGCCGTTTACTGTAGACCCCAAGAACAGACTGCCGGAGGTCGAGACGCCGGTGAAACTGGTCGTCAAAGACGTGGCATTCATTCAGCCCCCACTCCCGAAAACGCACGAGGTCGTTTCGTGGATGAAGAAGGAGGGGATCGGTAGACCGAGCACTTACGCGAAAATCCTATCTACCCTCGTGGAGAGGGGCTACGTGATTATTAAAAAGAACAGGCTAATAGTAACTAAAAAAGGCAAGATGGTGGCGGAATTCCTGTTCGATGAGTTGTTCCCGCACAACGCGTCTAAGAAGACAAGCTGGGCAAAAACGCCGTTGATCGGCGTTGAGGCTACGAGGCTGCTGGAGAGTAAAATGGACGACGTAGCAACCGGTAAAGAGGACTACTTGAGCGTGCTCAACGCGATCTACAGCGAGCTCCACAGCCTGGTCTTGAACAACGACGAGCTACTGAGCAAGCTCAGAGACAGGTACTCGTTCTACTGCGGGAGGGAGAGCTAGTAGGACCCCGCGAGGACCCGGTGAATGAAGGTAGAGCTTGTGGGGGGCAAGGAGGCGCCCTCCGGGGGACTACTGGCCGTAGCTCACCTGAGCGTCCACGAGGCCGGGCTGAGGCTCAACCTGGAAGCCGCGAGAAAAATAGTCTTCTACGCAAGCGAGAACAACGTCTCCACGATCGTCCTGCCATACATGCAGCCGTACGGCCCCATTATCCAGTTGTACGATGTGATCCGAAGAGACGACCTACGCAAGTTCTTCGCTCTGACTAGGGAGTCGAGCTACATCAGTACCCTGGTCACTCTCTCGGACCACTACGGTGTAAACATCGTCCTCCCAGGCTACTTCGAGAGGGTCTCCTCCAAGATATACGTCTCCACAGCCTTCACCTCGTGGGAGCTCGAAGAAGGCCTGGCTACCCGCAGGAAGCTCGTGCTCAACGAGAAGGAGAGGAGGCTCGGTCTCTCTAAGGGGGTGGACCTGCCGATGTTCGTAGACAAAGGGCTCGTCTTTAACACACTAATAGAAGACGAGCTCTTCTACCCTGAGATAGCGAGGTTCATTACGGAGAACAACGCGAACCTGCTTATAGTGGCGCTCCCGCAGGTAGAACCGCCCAAGAACTACATCGAGTTGTCGAAGAGCTTGGCGTTGATCTACAGGGTGTGGGTTCTGGTTCCTGGTAGCAGGTTCGTGAGGAGGGACGGCACGGTCTACGCTCTCCCAACGATAGTGATCAACCCCGAGGGCGAGATAATCTACAAGCACTACGGTCTAGAGGAGGCGTTTATCGTGATACCGAGAGGCCTCCTTAGGTCTGCGCCTAGGACTATCGGTTTAAATTCCAGGACGTTCTATAGACTCTACAGGCACTTGTACAAGAGGTACAGCATATATGGGAGAGTCCCTGGAGAAGGTGGTGCCGGTCAAACTGGGCAGCCTAGCTGACCTTGTCAGGCTCGCCGCCGCTATCTCCATGCCCCAGGGGGCCTCTTACATCCTGAGGTTCGAGACGGGCGACAAGGTGGTCTTGGGGATTCTAGGGGTCTTCAGGGACTACTACAAGTACTACGGGATACCCGTGTTCTACTACTACATAGCCGAGGGTAAAGAGGCCGAGGACTTGAAGAACACCAACTATATTGTGGCGTCTCTAAGCGAGGACAGGTTCGAGCTCTCGAAACACCCGAAGCCAGGGCTGACAATACCGCTGATCAGGCTGGCGGCAAAACCGGACTTCATACCAGACCTGCAGTGAGCTACCTCAACCTAACGATGAGCCTTTTACCCATTATCGAGAAGTACTCCACCTCGACGCCTGTCTGGACTTTGTCCCTGATCTTCTCGTCTATGAACTCCTTCTCCACCTCGAAGGTCTCGTAGCTCTCCAAGTCCATCACTTGAACCTTGTCCCCCATGTCGGCTATGACCTGCCCAACCCTCTTCTCGATGATCGGGACCTCCACTTGCGTGTCCACCGGCGCGACCAGCGTCTTTTTAGCCTTGCTGAAGAGGCCTATCGCCACGACGTGGGCCTTGGCACTCCCGTGCTTCCCCGTTTTCGCCCTCGACATCTCTACTATTCTACAAGGCTCGTTGTCTATGACTATGAAGCTGCCCACTTTCAAGTTTCCAAGCGTCTCGTAGGTCTTGCTCATGTGGTAACCACCATCAAGCAATAGTTATATTCCGTGAAGAACGCTTTTAAGCTTCACTCAACTTTTCACGCCTATGTCACCGACCCTGCGGAGGCCGTTCAAGCCGAGCTCGTACAAGCCTTCATCGAGCGGTTTAAAGCCGCCCCCTCCGTAGTACCTCGTCACAGTCGAGCTCACCACGGCCTTAAGATGCCCGTCCTCGAGTAGGTACAGCTGGTAGTACTCCCTCAAAGCCTCGTCCCTCGCCCCATCACCGGTCTTCTTGAAGAAGTGAGTGACAAACAGCCTAGGGCTCTCGCCGCTCAAGAGCAAGAGAAGCGTGTTCAACCCGCTCGTGGTATACTCGACCAACCCCCTGTAGGCGTCTAGGAGGCAGTCCTCGGGCCCGCTCTCGCACTCCGACAAGCGCCTCGCCAGGTACATCCCTGCCACCTCGGAGTCTACGTGAACCCACGGGTTAACCCCTAACATTTTAGCCAGAGACTTCTTGTCGAGCCCCCCGTTGTGAGCAAACCAGAACACGCCGCCCCCTAGCTCGAACTTGAACGGGTGTGTGTACTCCAGGCCGTAGGGCTCGCTCCTACTTGACTTCCTAGCGTGGGCTATAAAGTAGATGCTGTCGTAGCGCTTCAGCCTGTCCAGTAGGAGTTGTAGTTCCACGATACTCGGGGGGCTGAACAGCGGCAGTAGGCTCCTGTGGTACACCACTGCGAAGTCCGACCTTACAACACCAACCCCCGCCAACCCCCAGCCGTCGTCGTGCGAGTAGGCCCTGCCATTAGTTAACCTAGACAAATACTCGTCGAACCTGCTTGACTCGACAAAGGCCCATGCAAGCCTACTGAGAGTGTAGTTGTCCGGGTGCTGGTCTACGAGCGCGATGAGCCTACACATTCTCTCACGCATTTGTTTATAGGGACCTGATCTTCTTTAAACCTAGGCTAGTGGGAGACTTGAGAAAGCTAGTGTACCTGCTACTGCTGATTATAGTGGTCGGCATTATAGCCTGGGCGATAAGGCAGCCCGGAATCCTCCCCGAGGAGATCCGCGTTGTCGTGGTCAACTACTACCCCATCATCCAGGTAACCCTGGCCCTGATACTCGGGGTGTCCTCTATCGAGCTGGTCTCTTCGATGATACTCGCGAGGGTCAAGCACGTAGGAAGAGAAGCCTACTTGGTCAGGAACGTATTCCTGATAGTAGGCTACGTGGTACTCGGCGTCGTAATACTGGCCATACTAGGTGTCAGCGGCGAGAGCATACTGGCCGGCGCCACCTTCTCGGGCCTCGTGATCGGTCTGGGCCTCCAGCCCGTGCTAGCCAACTTGTTCGCCGGGCTGATAATTCTCGGTAGCGGCTTTATAAAGCCCGGCTCGAAGGTCAGGATCGGTAGCCCCAACCTACCGGTCTCGGCCGTGACTTTTCCTGCCTACAAGGCCTTCAGCATGGACTACGTGGTCCCGTCCCTGAAGGGCGTCGTGGTAGAGGTAGGGTTGATGTACACCAAGGTAGTTCTCGACTCCGGCGAGCTAGTCAAGATACCTAACTCGACATTGTTCTCGGGGAGCATAGTCCTAGAGGAGGTCGAGGAGGAGGAGAAGCGGTTCCAAGTCAGGTTCGAGTTCCCCGTCGACTGCGACCCCTTCCAGGTCCTAGAGTCGGCCCGGAGAGTCCTAAGCGAGCTAGGCGAGTTCAAAGTACTGGTCGAGGAGCAGAGCGACAAGAACTACTACATAGTGTTGGTGACGGGCAACACCCCGCCTAAGGCGAAGCTACGCGAGTTCCGTAGCGAGGTCTTAGCGAAGCTCATTCAAGTATACAGAGAAATGAGGAAGAACGGTCTCTGCGGGCAGCAGTAATAACTGC
>NZ_JBMFLY010000025.1:10280-14847 GCF_049970955.1 Thermogladius sp.
TGACGCTTCAAGAGGAGGAGAAGATCTGGGGTCTTATCGCGTGGTTGATACCCTTAGTCGGGCCGGTGCTAGCGCTGGTGCTCAAGCCCAACCTGAGATACGTTAAGCACTGGTCGCTCCTCTCCATAGGGTTTTTCATCCTGGTGATAGCCGGTTATGTGGTGTTGTGGATAGTAGACCTCTTCCTTTCTCTTGTACACCTAGGCATCCTCGCTGGCGTGTTGTCGGCGCTGTTCTGGCTACTCGTAGTAGTGCTATGGATCATAGGCGCTGTTAAAGCGGTCCAGGGCGAGTACTGGAGGCCCGTCCTAGTCTACGATATAGCCCAAAGGATCGGCTTAACCGAGTAGAGCGCAGCTGGGGCTCGTGTGCGGGCCCCGGCCACCCTCTAGGGTAGACGCATAGAGCTTATCTTTTCGAGGAGTCTCCTTATACTCGCCGACTCTTCTACAAGCCCCTTCTTCTCCAGCTCAAGCACGGCGTCGGAGAGGAGGTCCTTCAGGTAAGGTATCGAGACGGCGGTTAGGTATGTGTAGTAGGTGTGGATATACCTGGACATGGTTGGGTCGCGCACATCGGCTGCTCTGTACTCGGCTTCGAGCCGCCCCGTCCTCTCTACTGCGTCTGCGAGCCTCTGTATAAAGCTGGTGATGAGCTTCCTGTCGCTCGTATATGGTATGGCCTTGGCGAAGTCCAAGATCTCCTCGTAGTCGTCTACGAGTCTTTTCAACGCTGTTAGAACGTCCACGCTTTCAGACCCCACCCAGGAAACACCCTGACTTTAGATTACTATAGGCTGTCCTCTACGAAGCTAGCGAGCCCTCCTAACCGTAGCTATACTGTTGTTTGCGACCCCCTGCCTCGTCAACTCGTCCGGGTGAGCGTACACGACGTTGGTGTCGCTCGACTCGAACAGAGTGGCTGTGTAGGTGAACTTCTTCTTCCCTGCTACAACGAGCTCTACCGCGTCTCCCTCCTTGATGCCGAGCATTTTGGCCAGCTCTGTGGGGATCTTCATCTTAGAGGGGTCTAGGCTAGAGTCGAACTGGACTCTAATCCTCTTCTCTTTAATACTGGTCTCTTTCTTCCTCAACTCGCTGGCGGGCGGGACTATTGCGAGTAGCTTGTTTATGTCGGGCTTGCTCCCCCCGGCCTCCTTACCCTCTTGGCTCATGACGCGTCATCTCTCAAAGTCATATCATAGTATTCTCTCTGAGATATTTAAGTATGGTATCGTACAACTCGCCGATGCCCACTCTCACCTGCCTACGCGTGTCCCTGAACCTGATAGTGACTGTGCCGTCTTGGAGCGATTGGTGGTCTACCGTGACAGCATAGGGGATCCCGATCTCGTCCGCCCTAGCGTACCTCCTACCTATACTCCCCTCCTCGTCGTACACCACGCGCAGCCCCCTCTCCCTAAGGTTCTGGACGATCCTCCTCGCTAACGAGACCATGGCCTTGTGCTCTTCTCTGCTCCCGGCCATGAGCGGGAAGACGGCTACGTGGAAAGGCGCCAACCGGGGTGGTATCTTCAGCACTACTCTGTCTTCGACGACGTTGTAGGAGTACTCCAGGAGCACGTACAGTAGCCTCTCAACCCCGTAGGAGGGCTCCACTACGTGGGGTACGATCTTCTCCCCGTGGACGAGGGACCTCTCCTCTCTCAGCGTGAAGAACTCCCTCCCTATCTTCAAGCCCCCCGCCTCTACGTAGCCCTTGCTCGAGATCTCTTCGTACAGCTCCTCCTGGCTCTTCCCCTGGAGAGCCTTCAACGCCTCTTGGAACCGCTCACCTAGGCGTTCAGCTAGGGCCTTGTAGTCTACGATCACCCTCTTCTTGACGACTTCGACGGGCTTCTCGTACTTCTTGAAGTAAAACATGTCTACACCGCTGTAGTCCATGTGCCTCTTCAAGTCGTAGTCCGTCCTATAGGCGTAACCCGCCACCTCCACCCACCCGAACTTGGCCGAGTAGACCTCCTGGTCGAACGTCTGAGCCGAGTAGTGTGCTCTCTCGTGTGGCAACTTCTCGAAGAACCTTGTCTTGTCGGGCGGGATGCCGAGTGATCTCACAAACTTGTTTCCGACCCCCATCCAGAAGGCTAGCCACGGGTTCTTGACTATACCCTTGCTGATAGACTCCCTGACAGTGACCGTGACAGGCTCCTCGACACCCCTCTCGCGGCTCTCTGCTGTCACAATGTTCAACGTCTCGCCCTCAACGTAGGGCAGGTACTCTTCCACTTCTCTAACGCTCTCGGAAGGGTCGTGGAAGAACTCCAGCTCCATGATAGTGAACTCCCTCAGCCTCAAGAGCCCCTGTCTAGGCGATATCTCGTTCCTGGCAACTCTTCCTATTTGCGCTATGCCGAGCGGTAGCCTGTTCCTAGCGATATTCAACACAGTCTTGAAGTTGACGAACATCCCCTGGGCGAGCTCGGGTCTCAAGTACCCCAACTGCCCCTTGTAGGGGCCGATCTCGGTCTTAAAGAGGAGGAGGGCGTTCTCGGGCTTGGACAGCTCGCCGCCGCACTCGGGGCACCTCACGTTCTTCTCCACGATCACCCTCCAGATCTCTTCTAGGCTGGCCCCCTCCACGTTCAGGCCTGTTGCCTCCTTGACCAAGTGGTCTGCCCTGTACACTCTTCCACACTTCGTGCACACGACTATGGGGTCTGTGAAGTGGTCCTCGTGCCCGCTGGCCTTGAACACCACCTGGGGGTTTATGACCGGCGTCTCGACCTCCACCATGAAGTCGAAGGCGTAGACGAAGGTCCTAAGCCACTCTTCGATGATGTTCCTCTTCAGGAGCACGCCGACGGGGCCGAAGTCGTAGAAGCCGGCAAGTCCACCGTATATCTCGTAGGAGACCCAGTAGAACCCCCTCTTCTTTGCTAGGTCGGCTAGCTTATCGTACACGTCGCTCAATTACCGCCCACCTTAGGGGATTCATATTAAATTTCCGGATAATATAAGGACAAATCACGCGAGGTGTCTACATGGGCTGGAGGCATTTGTTGACGAAGACCAAGCCGTTCGGCTGCATCGAGAAGGAAGAGCCGGGCATCGTCATAGTGGGCGCCCCTCTCGACTCGACCTCGACGTACAGGCCCGGTTCAAGGCTCGCCCCCGATAGTATAAGGGAAGCGGCGTGCAACTTGGAGCTCTACTCTCTGCTCGGTAGGAGGAGTCTCGAGCACATCGGTCTGACCGACCTGGGGAACATCGTCATACCCCAGGGAGACGTGGAGCTGTCGCTGAGGAACATCAAGACGGTCGCTAAGGGGGTAAGAGAGGACTACCCAGACTCGCTGAAGGTGTTCGTGGGCGGGGAGCATCTCGTGACGCTACCCATCGTCGAGGCGCTGGGAGACCTCGTGGACACGGTCGTAATATTCGACGCCCATCTCGACATGAGGAGCGAGTACCTGGGCTCGACGCTCAACCACGCCACGTTCGCCAGGAGGCTGGTAGAGAAGGGCTTCAGGGTTGTACACATCGGCTCGAGAGCGCTGAGCGCTGAGGAGGCCGAGTACGTCAAAGACCTCGACAACGTTAGAGTACTGGACGTATTAGAGGCCAGGAGAGGGGTGAACATAGGTAAGCTAGGCTCAGTCTACATCAGCGTAGACATGGACGTCGTAGACCCCTCTTACGCTCCAGGGGTTGGCAACCCCGAGCCTCTCGGCTTGACGCCCTGGGAGTTACTGGAACTGGTAAGAGAGCTAGTAGCAAGCTCCAGCAGATTGGTCGGTGTAGACGTAGTGGAGGTAAACCCACTAGTAGACCCGGGAGGCATCACCTCTGTGTTGGCGTCAAAAATAATATTAGAGGTTATAGGGTTGTACCTACGCTGAAGTGGACCTTATGAAGGACTCGGCCTCTTCCTTTGTGGCGAAGAAGCCTTGCTGCCTCTCCACGTTCTTGACGTAGTCCGACGAAAGGAACTCGACGAACTTCTTAGCCAGTTCCACGTTCTTGCTAGTCTTCGACACGTAGACCGGTGAGAAGTACACGCTAGTGTTATAGCCGCACCTCCACGGGTAGATCACGGTCTTAGTCAAGTTGGCCAGCGTCGAGTTGAACGTGTTCCATATGAAGGCGGCATCGACACCACCCAACTTGTACCACGTGATTAGCTCAGCGATGTCCTTGGCTACGACGATCTTGTCCATTATCTGGCTGGCATTGGGGCTCTGGTTGATTATCTTCAGGGCCTCAGCCCCGGCGGGCGCGGCCTGCGGGTTCGCGACCCCGACTTTCACGTCGTACTTGGCTAGGTCGTCCACACACGTTATATTGTACGGGACTGTGCTTCTGACGTAGACTAGGACGACCTGGTAGCCGAGGCCCGTGGTGGGGGTCGAGTAGACTAGCCCGTTGTTAAGGGCTTTAACACCCCAGTCCTCAGACGCGAAAATCACCACGTCTATCGGGACGCCCTCCTTGATCTTCGTGTAGATATTCCCGGAGGCCTCGTACGAGACCAGTACTCTTGCACCGGTCAGGTTCTCGAACACGCTTACGACCTTGTCTAGGATCGGCTTGGCTATAGGTGCGGCGTC
>NZ_JBMFLY010000026.1:0-14472 GCF_049970955.1 Thermogladius sp.
CTGAGCTTTAAAAACCCGTGTAGAATAATATAGATAACGGCGGGGCAAAGCAGCGGGGTAGGGCAGCCAGGTAGCCCGCGGGGCTCATAACCCCGAGGTCGGTGGTTCAAATCCACCCCCCGCTATACCCCTGCCGCGAGGCAGGCCCCGCCGTTACCACAAAGTCTCTTTTTGCTTCTCTCGGCTTTCCCAATCACCTCTGCCGCGGCTGGTATTACAGAGGAAGAGAAAAGTGATGAGAGGTGATGAGAGAAGAAAATCTACTTCAAAAGCTCGACTATCTTCTTGGCGACCTCTAGCCCGGCTTGATCCTGGGCTTCTACGCTACTGGCACCTATGTGAGGGGTCAAGACCACGTTGTCCAGTTGGAGTAACGGGTGGTCTTTCGGGAGTGGCTCTTGCTCGAACACGTCTAGCGCGGCACCCGCTATCCAGCCTTCTTTAAGGGCTTTTACTAGGGCGTTGGTGTCGACTACAGCACCTCTAGCCGTGTTCACTAGAATAGCCGTCTTCTTCATCAACTTCAGCTTCTCCTCGTTGATCAGGTGAGTCGTCTCGGGCGTCAAGGGGACGTGAAGGGAGACGATGTCCGCTGTCCTGAGTAGCGTGTCTAGGTCTACACACTCGGCGTTGAACTCCCTCCCGGCCTCCCTGTCGCAATGTTTATCCGTGTAGATGATCTTCATGCCGAACCCGTAGTAGCAGATCCTAGCCACCGCCCTGCCGATCCTGCCGAAGCCGACGATGCCTAAAGTCTTGCCCCTCAGCTCAGTGCCCACTGCCTCGTGCTTGATCCACATGCCTTCCCTCATCTTCCTGTCGCTTAATGCGATCTTCCTCAGGAGCGCTAACATCAAGCCCACGGTCAGCTCTGCAACAGCCTGCGTGACCGACTCGGGGGCGTTCACGACTTTTATACCCCTGCTCTCGGCAGCCTGGACGTCGATGTTGTCGAGGCCCACGCCGGCCCTGGCGATCACCTTCAACTCGTCGGCGGCCTCGATAACTCTCCTTGTTACTCTAGGCTTGCTCCTCACGATTATCGCGTGGAAGCCCTTGATGAGCCTGACCAGCTCCTCTTCGCTAGGCTCGTGTACCTCGACTACCTCGAAGCCGTGAGACTTCAAGTAGTCTACTGCGCTCCTGCTGATCTTGCTCGCGACGAGAACTCTGTATACCAAGCACTTCACCTCCTGGCGAAGCCGAGGGAGGCCAGTACCTCCTTGAGGTTCTTGAACAGCTCTTCTATGTCCTCCTGGGTGATGTAGCCCATGTGCCCTATCCTGAACGTGATGTCCCTGACCTTACCGTAGCCCTTGGCTATCTCTATCCCCCGCTTCCTCAGCTCCTCGTATATCACGGGCCCCTTGACGCCGGGCGGGTTGTAGACTACCGTTATTGTGGGGCTGTAATAGCCCGGCTCGGCAAACAGCTCTAGGCCTAGCTCGAGGACTCTTCTCCTTATCGTCTCGGCCCTCTCGGCATACATCTTGAGCCAGGCCTCTTTCCCGCCCATCCGGTCGATGATCCTGAGCATCACGTCCAGCCCTATGACTATCGGGATCGGCGGCGTTGTCGGGGTCGACCACTGCTTCTCTAGGAACTCCCTTATTTCTAGGAGGTCGAAGTACAGGCCTCTCTCAGGTATCTTCTTGGCCCTCTCGAAGACCTCCTCGCTGACAGCCGCCATGGCCAAGCCCGGCGGAAGGCCGAACGCCTTCTGGCTGCTGGCGAAGACTAGGTCTATACCCCACGCGTCTACTTTTATGTCGGCCGCGCCCATCGCCGACACCGCGTCTACGAAAACCAGCTTCCCGTGCTCCTTTGCGACTTTAGCCAGCTCCCTCAGCGGGTTGAGGACGCCGGTGCTCGTCTCGTTGTATGTTATCGTGACCGCCTCCACGTCCGGGTTCTTTTTCAGCGCGTCGTCCAGCTCCTCGGGCTTGACAGCCTTGCCCAGCTCCTTCTCGAGGACAACGGGTATTCTCCCGTTCCTCTCCACGGCTTCCTTGTACCTGTTCCCAAACTCGCCTATCACCGTTACTAGGACCTTACCTCGGGGAGATATCGCGTTCCTCACGCTGGCCTCCATGAAGCCGGTCCCACTGGAGGGTATCAACAGGACTGTGGCCTTGTCGGCCTCTAGGAACTTCTTCAGCCTCAGCGTAGCGTCTTTGTGGAGCTCCTGGTACTCCTTAGACCTGTGGCTGAACATCTGGAACTTCATCGCCTCCAGCACTTCCGGGAAGCAGGCTACCGGCCCTGCTGTGAACAGCCTCATTTTCCTAGGCCACACCAGCTGCTCTACCTCTCTTACAACGTCTAAGTACATGGGATCCCCCACCGATTACGTGATATCGGGTGCAAGGTATATTTCCTTTACTGACTTCAACGCAGTGTGTGGACGGTAGTCTGTAGAAGTAGAATAGAGAGGCTGCGGTCCCAGTCGCTCCACCTACATCACACGTTCAGTCCGTCTCTGCCAGGTCATCCCGTATGGTAAGATTTTCAAAACCGGATTATATATGGTGTAGTAGGATGGTAGCGTATGAAGGTCTACTTGAAGACGAGGGCGGGCAAGTGGATACTCGTCAAGGGCTGGCTAAAGCAGGTCTCCACGAGGTCTGGGAAGAGGACTCAAGGCTACGCTTTACTGGGCGAGGAGACCGACCCTCCCGAGGTTGAGGGCGGGGAGGAACTGATAATCCCTGCGTCGGGCTTCTCGAGACTGCTGTCAAAGGTCGTCAACGCGGGGGAGGGCGTTGTAGTAGTCGAGCAAGTGGATACAGAGCACCTACGCGTGCGGGGTAAGAGCGAGGCTGTGAGAAGAGTCGCAGAAATAGCGAGAGAGCTGAAGATTGTGGAGTAGGGCTCCGAGTTGGTTTAAATACGCCCGATTCTACATCTTAAGAAAATTAATACAGCCAGACCTGGGTTTTGTTGGAGACGGGGCGTTTCAATGGACGTTCTGAAGCTGAGGAGTGAAGTAGGCTGGATAGGGACAGAGCTAGTCCGCTTCTTACGGGAGAACATAGGTAGGGCTGAGCTGGGCGTGGAGATTGGAAGAGGGATTACAGGGGACACGACTAGGAAGATAGACTTGATGGCGGAGGAGTATCTCGTAGACCTCTTCAAATCCAAGGGGGTCAACGCGTGGGTCTTGAGCGAGGAGAGAGGACTCTACGAGATCGCTAGAAACCCAGACTACCTGGTCCTGGCCGACCCTCTCGACGGTAGTTTGAACTACGTGCTCGAGATACCCTTTTCGGCCGTCTCTATAGCCGTGTACTCCATGAGCGAACTGAGCTACGAGAGGGTTGTCTACGGTTTCGTCTCCAACATATTCAGGGACGAGAAGTACGAGTACGTAAACGGAGTTGTCTACTTGAACAACGAGGAGTACAAATTCTCTACGAGGGGTAAGGGGCTGATCTGCATCCACACGATCAACCCAAGGCTGGTTGAGAAGATTAGGAAGTTCGTCTTAGACAAAGGAGGGGTCCCGAAGTTGAGAACGCTGGGCGCCGCCTCGCTTGAAGTCCTCTATACGGCTATAGGTAAGATGGAGTACTACATAAACGACGTCGGTAAACTGAGAATAAACGACATCGCGGTAGGGCTAGCTGTGGCGGTGAATAGGGGGTTGAGGGTCATACTGAGGCCTCCGCTCAATAGGATCAACCCGACGAGCATAACCGTCCTCGACGAGGTCTGGATCACGCCAGGCGAATATGAGCCGTGAAGAGGGTTGGTTCACTCCGTATTAGAGAGCTGGCAACCTAAACCTCGAAGACGCGGTTGAGACTCGAGGACAAGACCCTAGCGCCCCTCTCGTCTACGAGCACGTCCTCTTCTATCCTCACCCCGACTACCCCGGGTATGTAGACGCCTGGCTCGATCGTGAACACCATGTTCTTCTCTAACACAGTCTCGTGGCCCACCCTCAGGTAGGGCGGCTCGTGGACTACAACCCCGATTCCGTGTCCGAGTCCGTGTATAAACCTCTCCTTCAGCCCGTGCCTCTCCATCACGGCTATAGCCCTCTCCGCCACCTCCCCTGCCTTAACGCCCGGCTGTACGGAGTCGATCGACTCGGAGACCGCCTCGACTACCACGTCGACCAGACGCTTGAACTCGCCCGGTATACTCCCAACCTTTACAACCCTAGTGAGGTCGCTACACCTCCCGCCGACTCTCACCCCGACGTCTATCACTATTAAGTCGCCCTGCTTCACCTTCGCAGTTGTAGGTGTGTTGTGGGGGTAGCTGTTGTTGGGAGAGGTGGATACTATGGGAGGGAAGGCGTAGTCCTCGACCCCCATCTTCCTGACAGTCCCCTCGAAGACGCCCGCGAGCTCCGCCTCGGATACTCCCACGTCGACGGCGTCGACCACAGCCCTAATGCCCTGGATCGTGACGTCGACGGCTCTCTTTATCAGCTCTATCTCCCAGTCCTCCTTGACCATCCTGTACTTAGATATGTCGTCTGACACGTCGACATACTCTCCCAGGCTCCTCATGACGACCCCCATTAAAGGTGATGTGAACCGCGCGTCGAGCCCCACCTTGCCACCCCCCGCAAGGTCCTTAACCAGCTCGGCCCAGTCCTTGTCGACGACGCGCGCATCAGACGGCTTCAGGGTCTTCGAGAGCCCGTAGACCTCGACACCAGAGGCCTCGAGGGAGTCCCTGTACCTGTAGTAATCTAGGAGCGGGGTGTACACCTGCGTAGACCTCCTCCGGCGGTCGTAGAACAGTAAGACGACCCCGTCGGCCAGGGACTTAACACCGGTGAAGTACTCGACGTTCTCCGGCGACACTATAACGACGGCGTCCAGCCCGCGTCTCTCCGCTATCTCCTCCACTTTCCAGAGCATGCTCCTCAAAACAACCCCTCAGCGTACAGTATTCCTGCGTTATTTTAATAACGCTTTTCTCGCCGATCTTAATAAGCGCTAAATCGACTAGGTTTTACAAGTGAGACCATGGCCCAGGTGGCGAGGACCGAGAACGGCTACCTTTGCAGGAGAGACGGTAGCCTTATGTACGTCGTGTACGAGTCGGAGAAGACCATGGACAACAAGCTGAGGGTCTCTATAGCCTACAAGTGCCCTGTCTGCGGCTTCAGAGTAGAGGTGGAGACGCTGGAGATGACGAGGGGGCGGGACTCGTATACGTTGATCAGGACTGTCAGGAGGCTGCCAGCCTAGCAGGCGCAGCCGCGCGCGGCGTGTACAGCTAGAAAGATTAATTTACCAATTTTCTTTAATCAAACATATTGCATAAAAATTAATTCGGTCGAATATTTTTATTAAGAGGCGTTTAAATTGTTCAGAAGGAAGGTAAAGAAAACAGGGAAGGTCATCGAGCTGACTCTAATAGAGTCGCCACACCCCCTCCCCGCGGTGAGCTGGGAGTTTCCCCCGGGTGAATACGTTTTAGGCCGTAACCCCACATGCGACGTCGTGCTACTGGACCCTACCGTGTCGAGGCTACACGCTAGGATATACTTTAGTGACGGGGAGTGGTTTATCGAGGATCTGGGTAGCACTAACGGGACCCTCGTTGACGGGGTCGAGATCAAGGGTAAAGGGCCGGTTAGATTAAAAGACGGTAGCAGAATCACCGTCGGGAAGTCCGTGCTAGTCGTTAAGTTCAAGTAGGGAAAGATGGGGTATGGTTCTCAAAGAGTACGCCAATATCGAGGAGCTGAGCGATGTCCTAGGCGACCCTCTTCAGATATCCAGACTTCTACTGAGGATAAAGTTTGAGGTAGCTAACAAGAGGGCGCCGTTTAACGAGGCCCTCAGCGAACTCGAAAGGACGGCTAAGTCGAGCATCAAGGACCACCAGGCAGTTTACTTCCTGCTGAGGCACGAGGAGAGGAACAGGATCATAAGGGGCGTTCTCGTCGGAGACTACGTGATAGCTTTGACAGTCGAAGAAGGCGGGGTTATCAGGCTAAAGGGAAAGGCCGCCTTCAGCGAGGTGGCGACCTCCTATAAAGCCTCGAACCCGGTAATCAAGGTTAGCTACGCTAGGATAACACCCGACGTTGTAAAGGACACCCCCATCGAAAACTACCTGAGGGAGATCATAAGCAGGGTTTCCGAGGAGAAGCCGCCTAACATATGGGTAGGAAGGCTACTCTACGACTACAAGGTAGTCGAGGCGGTGTCGGACAAGGGAGGCTTCACCTACGTTCTGAAAACCGTGGGGAAGGATGGGCTGACGTACGTCTTCAAGATACCCCGGGACAAGCTACCCAACGGGACGCCACTCGCTCTCTCGGGTCCCGAGAAGATCAGCGACTTCATAAGGAGCTACATTAACGTGCTACAGATATGCCACCCTGACAAGGAGGAGATCGTGAGGTTTTTGACGAAGGTGGGGCTCGGGGAGGCCTTGTACAACGAGCTCAGCCTGTATAAGAAGTACGTCCTGTGCCCCCACGGATTCATACTCACCCAGGAGACCTACGACACCGACTCCTACATCGATAACCCGCCTGTGGTCATAGAGCCCTACGCCGACCTAGGCGACTTACACGACTACGTCAGCAGGAGAGGGGCGGACGCGAAGTTCATCGCCAGCGTGGGGCTGAGGGTCGCGGGGGCTCTAGCACTAGCACACGCGCTCAGCATATTACACCTCGACGTGAAGCCGCACAACATCCTACTTAGGAGTGACCCTAAGGAGCCCTTCGGTGTACGCCCTTACATCAGCGACTTCGCTAGTACGGGTAGGGCTGTTGAGGGGTGGTATAAGCCCACGAGACTCACACCAGAGTTCGCGGACCCGCTATCCCTCCTAGAGATGAGGGCCGGGTTTGACTACGACGTGTACTCGCTGGGGTTAACCCTTCTAACAGCGCTGACCTCCAAGAAACTCCCCCACAGAACGCTGGTCAACCTCCTAGCACTAAAGTACGTGTACGGGATGAACATTAGCGTAGAGCCTTTCCTCCTCGACTACCCCGCGTTGGCCACTTTCCACAAGGAGGTAGAGCCCTTGTTTAAGAGCCTGGCCGAGGGCAGGATCAGGGTTGGAGAGCTTGTCGAGAGGGTGATCCCGCTGGTCGTAGACCGCGACAAGATATCTATGGACGTGCTGTCGAGAGAGGTCGACAAAGACCTCTTCGCACTCCTATCGAAAACCATCACCCTTAAGAGAGAGGACAGGTTCAAGAACGCGCTGGAGTTCTGGCTGAGCTTCAAGAAGCTGCTACAAGATAAGAAGTGGGAGGACGCGATCCCCAAGCCCTCGTGAACCACAAGACGACCAGCTACGTCATGCAATATTCGAGGAGAAGGTGGGATTTCCAAGCCGCGGCCGGGATTCGAACCCGGGACCTCTGCCTTACCAGGGCAGCGCTCCACCAGGCTGAGCTACCGCGGCTCTCTAATTGTTAATGTTGTAGCGAGATTTAAAACTTGCTAGCCTTACAGGGCTTACGTGGCAGTTTAGCTCGTCTTAGCAGCTGTCCTAACGGCTTTCTTCGGCCTCAGCGTACCCACCGAGTGGCATCTCCGGCACTTGGTCGCACCAGGCGGGTTTAACGCGCCGCACCTACGGCACACGGTCTTGTTGAGCGCTCTGTCGAAGACGATCTTCAGCTTGACTGGGTCGTTGATCGGCGTAAGCACCACCTCTAGCGTCTAATTGCCCGAGGGGGTTTAAAACTTAAAGCCCACGCTTCTCAGTCTCTCGGCTATGTCCTCCGACTCCTCGGGGAAGCAGCTTAGTGTAGCCTCGAGCAAGCTCGTATTCAGCCTACCGAGCTGCCTGTAGTAGTTTCTAAGCTTGTCCAAGTCTACTCCCTGCCTAGCCTTCAGTACAAAGTACTGCTCGGGGTGTAGAACCCTCACTTTGACCCCGTCTATAGAGGCCTGCCGCGTGTTGGCGATCACCTCGTCTGGTATATTGAAGTCCATTATGTTCTCGTAGAGCTCGACCTCTACGGTCTCGCCGTCGACGTTGGCAACGAGCTTTAGTGTGCCCAGCTCTGTTAAACCGACCTCCCACCCCTCCTCCGCGGCTAGGCTCCGGTAGAAGTCCTCGTTAGCGACAGGACTGGGCTCTATGACAAACAGGTCCAAGTCGCCCTCGAAAACGTCCTTGTTTAGAGCGAGCTCTACAGCTGTACTACCTATCACAACGAACTCTACCCCTCTCCTACTGATTTTCTCGGCTACTTTCGCCAGGGCCTTCCTACTAAAGGGCACTACTACCACCTACTCTACGCTAAACATCCCCTCGGATACCTCATTATCTGCTATTAAGGTTTTATGCCCAATCGTGGTGTATTGTGGGTCCAACGAAGCCCACCAGCTACTGGGTCGACTTCTTTATTCTGTTGAAAAGGTAATACAGCGAGGAACTTGAAACAATGAAGCTACGCACTCTCGGAGGTGCAGGAAAGTCTCTAACTGTTATGGAACTAGTCCGGCCGGCATTGGTAGAGCCGACCGTGAAAATGGTACTCTGCCTCGGGAACGAGTTGGGCTCTTCGACCGGTCCCCGACAGCCGAACCGACCCCTCTACAGCCAAAACCCCTTTAAGCAGATCGACACAAGATCGTATACAAGAGCGATCGGCCTACCGTTCGACCGTTACGAAAACCCGAGATGCCGTTTTGGAGCGAGAAGCCTCGGCCGGCGCTTCTCGGCTAGCTACGAGTGCGGGCGCGCCCGAGCGACCTGGGTGGCAGTATCTTGAGCCCCGCCAAAAACGCGTAGTACACTATCATGGCGATCACTCCGAGTTTAAGCAGTGCTCCCAGTGGATCGAGCAGGCTCACAGTGGATGGTGGGACAAACCGCTGGCTGTCTAGAACTCTTTTTATGGCCTCTAACGCGGCGACCGTGGAGTCGGGGGCTGCCTCGCCAGGTGCTAGAAACACCCTGACATATAGTTGAGAGGTGGCGGACCCATCTCTTATTGAAACAGGGAAGAGGGCGGCTGCTATCGTACAGCTCGTATTCCACCTGCTAGCCTGCACGAGATACACGCGTACACCGTTCACGTCTTGGACCCATGACCTAACAACACTGTACCCCTCCAAGCTCAGGTCATAACTCCACGCGTGAAGGAGTGTGGGTGTCTCGGCGACCTCGATGACCGATTGATAGGGTACCCCATTATAGCTGAAAGCTACGTACCTCACACTCAGTACGCCTAGTAGGCCCGCTCTACCAGGGTCGCTCCAGGCGCTCTCGATCTTGAAGCCCTCGAAAATGTAGTTCTCGGGCCTTGACACGAAGTCCCAGGCGCCAACTCCCGGAGAAATTATTGTGTAACCCCACGACGTGTTAATGGGGCTTAAAACCGCTACCAGCGCAGTGAAAGAGAGTAGTAGCAGTAGTACTAGACCGGTTACAGCCCTTACGCCGGTGTCGGCTACTCCACGAGAGGTCTCCTCACTGGGCGTGCTCCCAGTGAGAAAAGTACCGGAAGCTAGGTATACGGCCGCAATAGACGAGGCCGCTACATAGACTATGGTGGGAGTGTAGCCGAGAGCGCTCCAGGCGGAGGGGGTACCTCCATACCTTACCGCCTCGACCAGGACGACCGCTCTCAGCACTTCCCCGACAAAACCGATCAGGATCCCTAACGCGATAGAGACCAGGGCGAGCACGCTCTTCCGCCTAAAACTCAAAGTTTTCCTAGAAACTAACAAGAGCACCAATGGCAGCAGCGCGATCGTCGACGTGAGGGGGGTGTACCCGAGGCGTATTGATACCAGCGGCACCTCCACGGGACCGTAACTAGTGTGGACTGTGATCTGCCCGAAGCCGTCTCCGTAACTAAACGTCGAGCCGGTTATCCCCGCCGCGATCTCTCCCGCCACTCTCGAAAAGATTCGCGCCGCGTTGTCGAGGAAGCTCGCCGGGAACGGCGCTAGTAGCAGTACTGAGAGGTAGGGTGCTAGGGTCCCAGTGCTCGTCGGTGTGAATATGAACAGTAGTGTGGAGAGAACGAGCAGGCTAAGGCTCAGACCCCGGTAGAAAGTCGTGTACTCACCTACTAGAGGGGCTACCAGGTAGAAGAACACCGAGAACAAGGCCAGCAATAGTGTAGCGAGGACCCTGCCAACGCTGACCTCGAACCTGAAGACTTCGTCTTTCAAGGCCAAGTAGAGCGCTAACACCGCGTTGCCTAATGCGATCACCAAGTAAGAGTGTACGTCGCTGAGTACCACTGTGGCTACATCCCTCACGTAGTCCCTGTAGAGCGTGGAAATAAGGAGAGCGACTACGCCAGCTACTCCAGTTAAACCGATGAAGAACGCTCTACGAGAGGTCGCGTCCGGGGGTGTGCTTTCCAGCCCTGGCACATCCACCACGCCGCGGGTCTAAGCTGAGCCTCTGGATAGGTCTCCCAGTTGCGGGTAAAAAACCACTTTTTGAGCCTCACGCCCTCACTTTAGAGCTCCTGAACTCCTCGTCTATGGACTTAAGCCTCTCGATGTTCTCTAGTTCGGAGGCGTCGGGGGCCTTTACGGATAGCCAGGCGTCTATGATCTCCCTGGCGAGAATGTCCGTTACGAGCCTGCCGCTCATCGCCAGCACGTTCGCGTCGTTCCACAACCTAGCCCCCCGCGCAGTCTCGGGGTCGTTGCAGAGAGCAGCCCTGACACCAGGGATCTTGTTCGCCGCGATCGAGACGCCCGTCCCCGTATAGCACACCACTACCCCGAAGTCGGCCTCACCCCGGGCGACGGCTAAGCCCACTTCTCTCGCTACCAGCGGCCACGGCTCCGGCTTACCGGTCTTCAGGGCGCCTACCACTACTACCTCGAAGCCCTTCCTCCTGAGGTGCTCGACCGCCTCCCTGGCACAAGCGTACAAGTCGTCCGAGCCGACTATAGCCCTTGGCAAAACCGCGTCCCTACCTATACGCGACATGGCTTTAGTGCCTTAAATTCGTTGGTCGAGGATGTGTCCTCGAACAGGCCCTTCTCGAGGACGGTATCGACGGTGGTTGTACTCTGTTCGTGTACCCCGCCGGGACCTATCACCTCTCTTTACGAGCTCGTACTCTCCCCCTCAGCGATTTATAGACCCCTTGAGAGCTCTATCGGCCTAAGACCGCTTCGGTCTCTACTGGAAGCACCTACAGGACGCAGACAGCAATATACGTGACATCGCGAACAGTATATCAACGACCAACGAAGAAGAAACACCAGCGTCTACTCTGCTGAAGCATGCGGCATACTTTGCTCTCACTCCACTCCCTGCTAATAGCGGGTTAGGACTCGACGGGCCCGCCGGGACTTGAACCCGGGACCTCCGGCTCCGAAGGCCGGCGCCCTATCCAAGCTAGGCGACGGGCCCTAATCTAGTAGTGTCTCAAGAACTGTAATTAACTTTTGAGGACTGCTACGAGCAGTGCGGGGGGTGGGATTCGAACCCACGCAGGCCTACGCCATCGGGTCCTAAGCCCGACCCCTTTGACCTAGCTCGGGCACCCCCGCTCTAATTATTTCTGTTGATTCTTCCACGGGTTATAAACGTGAGCGGTAGGGTTGCTTCTAACCTTCTCGACTTCCTCGAGCGCTCTCTTGTAGAGGCTGTCGCTGAGCGCCTTGCTCCTCCACGCATCTTCCAGTTTATCGAGGTCTATCACCTCTAGTACGCCGTCTCCCCTGACCACGACGTCTACCTCCAGGTCCAGATACTCGACTACCCCCTCCCCGACGTCCGGGGGCGTGTTGATGTTCACGTACGTGCCCAAGTAGTCCGAGCCCCTGTAGTAGTTGTGTGATATGGTCCAGGACGACGTGTCCACTACCATGTAGTCCACGTCCCCGGGCTTCTTCTCCACGCCCAGCCCGTCGTAGACACCGCTGGACCTCATCACCCTCTTGAAGACGAGGGTTAGCCCTCCCCGCCCGACCTCCACCTTCTCTAGCACGCCCGGCGCCAGATTCACGACCCCTCCGTCCGGCTTAACCTGCCTGAACGAGAACTCCCGCCCGACCTGCTTGTACACCAGGTAGCTGGAGAGTAGGGCCGTGCTCTCCCTCGTTATCGCCTTATTGGACAGCAGGTACTCGGTGTAGTCCACTACCTCGTCAAACCCCATGTACTTCAACTGGTGGTGCCCTATCGCTGTCGGGGCGACCCTACCCCTCAGCTCGTCCAGCCTAGCCTTGGCAGGCGACGTCAGGTATACTAGGGCTATGGACTCGCCCTCGTACAGCACTTCCACGTCGCCCCCGCTCTTCAGCTTCGCCTCGAAATCCCTCAAAACCCCGAGTAAAAAGTCGATCTCTCTAGACACCTCGTGCGGGTCTGCGTACTGGCTGTTGCTCCTGAACCTCACGCCTAGACCAGACCCCACGAGCTTGGATACCGCCAGAGCCGAGAGCTCTGCTTTCTTCGCCGGGTCTCTGATGAACTCCGAGAACTCTATCTTTCCTCCTTTAATGAGGGAGACGTAGAGCCCGTCGAACCTCAGCTCCCTGGATACTACGGCCCTCTCCCCTCTCCTAAACGAGGGCCTTGCAACGGACACGACCACGAGGTCGCCCTCTCTTCCGTGGCACGCGCGCAGAACCCCCTCAACCCCGCCCGGTAGCTCTAGTATACACCCGCCCTCCTCGAGCCTGCTGACCCGCGCCCTCACCACGGCGTGGAGACCGGGCCTCCCCCACCAGACCACTACGTCCCGTAGCTCCGCGGTTATCGAGTCCAACACTTCTCTGACCCCTTCAGGCTTGCCGAGGACTACGAGCGTGCTCGGCTCCTCGGAGTCCTTCACAGTGACCTCGGCAGGGGAGGTGTCGAAGGGTATCCCCAGCCTCTCCCTGATCACTCCCGACGCTTGTACGACCCTGAAGCCCCTCAACAGGAACAGGTAGGAGAGCGCAGTTGACGAGATACCTCTGACTCTGACGCTCGTCAAAAAGGTGAACCCCGTTCAGGACCAGCTAGTCGTGTATTGTCTCCAGGATCGCGATGACCTGCCAGATCTTCGTCCTAGCCGACAGGGGCATGTTGGGGTCTTGGCTGACCTGGTCGAGCACGCTCACCGCGTTCGCCGCCCTCACGCCCGGCGTCAGGTTCTCGCTCCTCAGGTAGTTCAGCGCCTCGGTGGCAGCCCTCCTTATGTTCCTGGGGACAGCCGTGTCGTTGATGATGGAGAGCAGCAGGTATATCGCGTTGTTGATCTTGGCGGTATTGTCGGGCACCCTCACCCCGGATGACACGCCGACCACCCCCACTTCTCTAATGTGTAAACGGCGATTAAAACAGTGTAGGGGCACCGCCCTGAGGACTGCCGTGTGCTCCTGGCCCGCGCGGCACGGGTCGGCGCCGAGATAGAAATGGAGCGCCCGGATTAAGGCCGGGAGAGGCAGATGTGAACGGGGAAAAACTGTTTGAGTCAGGCGGTGGAGGAGAAGCTCACGCCTATTACGTAGGACGCCCCGCCCTCGTTCATTAATATTTTGAGCCTGTGTTTGAGGTAACCCGGAGGAGACACGCCGTTTACCGAGACCGCTACGAGCCTGTCGTTGTACCTCTTAAGTAGCGAGACAACCCTGGGGTCCTCCAGGTCTCCGATGATCCAGTCGCTTAATATGACTACCGCGTCCGCGTCCGGGTACTTCTTGCCCACTACCTCGAGCGCGTCGCGTAACATCGACGTTCCGCCGCCCCCTAGCTTCAACTTGCCGAGGTCGGCCGGACTCTTAAGCTCGAACTCCGGGTATGCGGTCGCGCCCCAGGGTATGACGACGACGTCCGCCACCGCCGCCCTGGCGACCTTTTGTACCTCGCCCAGGACCTGCTTTATCAGCACGTCGCTTACGGACCCGCTGGTGTCCACGAGCACCGCTACCTTACCGAGGCCGTAGGGGGTCTTGTAGGGGTAGACGCCGGGTAGCCTCCTGTTCGGCCTACTCCACGTCTTCCTGATCTTCGTGGGCGCCATAGCCCTTCTCACGAGATTGGTCAGAATGCCCTTCCATTTCACGACCAGACCCAGCCTCTCCCGGACGATCCTGTCAGCGCGGGGGTCGCTCCCGACCATCTTGAGGAATCTGGCCATGTGAATCTGTTGGTGGAGCATCTCCTTCAACCTCCATTTCTCGTCCCCCGCCCATCCCCCGCCCGCGTTGACCTCGACGCGCTCGCACTCCCGGCTCTCGTTGATGTCGTCCACGTCCCCCCAGGTGATCTCGGAAGTTTTCTTCAGCGTCCCCTCAGCTTCATCGATCGTCTTTTCAGTCTTTCTCCTTACTATTTCGACCTCCTCCCCTTCCTTCTCGCCCACCCCCTTCTGGAGTGCGGAGTTGATGATACTCAGTCTCTTCTTGAAGGCCCTCAGCGCCGAGAGGATGTCCATGGCTATCTCCATCGAGCTCTGCTTGTAGGGGTCCTCGTTTATGCCGAGCATGCTGTATATCTCTTCGACGTCTTTCGTCCTGACGGCCTCTCCCGGTACCGGTAGCCTGTCGGCGAACA
>NZ_JBMFLY010000027.1:0-14386 GCF_049970955.1 Thermogladius sp.
GGTAGGCTTGGAGGGCTGTCGAAGTACCTCAGTCGCTGAGCTGTACGATTTGACCGCGCAATCTTACGACGCTCTATATAGAGAAGAGCAGTACTCGAAGTACGGGTTCATCGAAGAGAAGGGGCTACTCGGCGGCTTCAAGAGGGTTTTGGACGCAGGGTGCGGGACTGGCCTACTGTACAGCTACATGGTGGAGAGGGGTCTAGACGACTTCGAAATCTATGTATGCCTAGACGCAAGCGAGGGCATGGTTAGAATAGCGGCTTCCCGGTCAAGCGACCCGAGGTTTATACCTGTCGTGGCCTACATAGAAAACACTCCCGCGGTAGACGAGTACTTTGACGTCGCTTACTCGGTCACCGTGTGGGACAACTTGGAGGACAGGAGTAGGGCGTTGAGTGAGCTGAGAAGAGTGGCGAAAGTCGTGGTCGTGACCCGGCACCACAAGTCTCGCTCGGAGCCGCCCCCGGCTCTGGATGGGGCTTTCCGTGAAATAGGTTTCAGGGTCGACTACTTCTACGTTGCCCCAGGCGACAGATAGTTTAAAACGCCGCAATAGTGAATAATGTCTTTGATGGCCTCGTCAACGAGGTGGTCGATTGAGTAACCAACCAAGAGGCGTAAGAAACCCGTCCCCGCTCAAGGTGTTGAGGAGCGCAATAAACCAGATAGTCCTCGTCCGGGTTAAGGACGGTAACGAGTACATAGGGAACCTGGAGATGGTGGATCCGACAATGAATGTGGTGCTGAGCGACTGCGAAGAGACATCAGCCGATGGTAGGCCGATCGCGCGCTACGGTAAAGCACTGATCAGAGGTAGCCACATCGTATTCGTAAGCGTGAACTACGGGCAGGTGGCACCAGAGAGAGTAGCAATTTAAGGTTATTTGTTCGAAAAGCGGACTATATTCTAGGTGAAGAGCATAGGCGTACGGGCTATAAAGCCGAGGAGGAGACAGGACCACTACAGGTGGCTCAGGAGCGACGGATCCCCGAACTTCTCAGACAAAATATACAAGATCGAGGGAGAACTCGAGATCATTGCCAGCAAACCCGTAGCTAAAATCCCTCCAACGGCCCCAGTTATTAAAGCGATCGAGGAAATGTCGAAGGGTTTCAGGGGCCTGATAGTCTCCCAGAGAGATACCGTAGACGGTATACTGCTGGCTACTCACGTCGTAAACTACCTGGGCGGCGGGAGCCTCCACAAGATCGTGGAGCACAAGCACAACTTCAACATCTACTCAGCACTCAACAGGGAGCCCGTGGAGTCGATCCACGAGAGGAACGTCGTCACAGCGAGGTCAGACGAGAGGATATACGACGCCCTATACAAGATGGTGGTCTACAACGTTGGCTTTCTACCTGTTGTGGACAGAGAAGGGCGCGTAGTAGGGGTTCTGACCGAGCACGACCTGGTTAAGAGGCTGTCGGCGATTTACGAGTCCGGCATAAGGGCCTCCCAGGTGATGTCCTCTCCTGTCCTCACTATAGGCGCGCGCGAGACCCTCAAGAAGGCCATGGAGAAAATGATCTCCGCCGGGTTTAGGCGTCTACCCGTGCTCGAGGGAAATAGCGTGGTCGGCATAGTCACAGTAATGGACATAATCAAGTACTATGGAGGGCACGAGGCCCTCAAGAGAAGTACAACTGGAGACATCAGGGAGGCCAACTCGGTGGAGGTAAGAGAGGTGATGAGGGAGAAGATCGTCGCGGCAGAGCCTTACACGGACCTTAGCGAAGTGGTGAGGTTGATGGAGGCAAACAACGTCAGTAGCGTTCTTATAGTCGATAAGAACGGTGTTTTGCTGGGGATCGTCACGGAGCGAGATATACTCTACGCCATAACTGCGGCAAGGTGAGACACAAGAATAATAAAGCTGGGTAGACGTAGTGGGATATAACCTAGTTAGAGTCGGCTCAGTGATAGAGCTTGAGCGAAGACGAACCGCGGTTTATTGTGGACACGATGCTAGGTAGTATTGCCAGGTGGCTTAGGATACTTGGGTACGACGTCGTGTACGACAGGAGGTACGAAGACTGGCAGATACTAAAGATCGCCAAGGATGAAGACCGAGTGGTGGTCACGAGAGACAGAGCCCTCCATCACAAGGCACTAAAGAACGGTCTGAAGAGCGTCTACATAGAGAACCCCGGAGACATTCCCAAGAGCCTGGCTGTAATAGCGTTGCTGACCAACATCAGGCTCGCGGTCGACTTCGAGAGAACTAGGTGTCCTCTTTGTAACGGGGAGTTGATCAAGGTAAACAAAGAGAAGGTTAAGGGCAAGGTGCCTGATAGGGTCTACAGCCTGTACAACGACTTCTGGGTCTGTACGAGGTGCGGGAACGTGTACTGGGTCGGGTCTCACTGGAGAACGATCGAAAGGTCTCTGACCAGAGCGCGAGAAATCTATAACGAGCTGTCGAAGATATATAAGATCAAGGTGTCTCCATGAGCGTTGTGTTGCCGTCCGAGCTGACTTTCGAGGAGGGAGTACTACTGGTGAGGATCGCGAGGGAAGCGGTTGAGAACATTGTTAGGTTTAACAAGAAGATCAAACCCCCCGCAGATGTCCCTAGCAAATTCCGTAGACCTGGCATGACCTTCACTACTCTGGAGATTGTGGATAGCCAAGGCAGGCTTAGCCTGAGGGGTTGCATAGGCTTCTTGGCCCCAGTCTATAGCCTTGTGGACTCCCTGATCGAGAGCGCAATCAGTGCCGCGGTAAACGATCCACGCTTCCACCCCGTCGAGCCGTGGGAGCTAGACAGCATAGTCGTGGAGGTCTCCGTCCTTTCCCCGCCGGTAGAGCTAAAGGCGGAGAACCGAGCCGACCTTGTTAAGCAAGTAAAAATAGGCAGGCACGGCCTGATAGTCGAGTACGGGAGGTTCCACCAGGGGACTCTACTGCCCGAGGTGCCGATCGAGTACTGCTGGGACGAGGAGACGTTTCTCAGCGAGACGTGCCTGAAGGCTGGTTTGAGGCCGACGTGCTGGCTGAGCCCTGCGGTGAAGGTCTACGCCTACGAGGCCAGGGTGTTCAGGGAGAGGGCGCCGAGAGGGGAGGTAGTCGAGAGGAGCCTGGAGGAGGAGTACTCGAGGAACTGCCTTAGAGCGCGCGTCTAGTAAAGGTGGCTGTTTAGGATATGGTAGCCGGAGAGACTCCCACGATCAGCGTTGAGGATCTCCTCAAATTCCCCCTGGAGAAGACGGTGGCTGAAATATCCAATGGAATACGGGAGTTCCTAGCTGAAACGGGCGCAAGGCTGTTGGTAATAGGGGTGAGCGGAGGCTTAGACTCGTCTGTCGCGCTGACTCTACTGGCGAAGTCCGTACCCAGAGACAGGATTTTAGCACTCGTAATGCCCGACACCAGGGTGAACAAGCCGAGTGACACAGTAGACGCCGTGGAGTTGGCGGGCTCTCTCGGCGTGAGCTATAGGGTTATCCCGATAGACTCGGTTGTGGACTCGTACCTTATACTACCCGGCATCAGTAGAGGGGAGAGGATCCCCGTAGGGAATCTCAGGGCTAGAATCAGAATGAACATACTCTACCTGTACGCTAACGCGCTGAACGGCGTTGTGATTGGAACAAGCGACAGAAGCGAGCTGTTAATCGGCTATTTCACAAAGTACGGTGACGGGGCGAGCGACTTCCTCCCGCAGGCCTCGCTTTACAAGACCCAACTTAGGCGACTCGCCCGCTACCTGGGTCTCCCCGAGAAAATAGTCAGTAAGCCGAGTAGCCCGGCACTTTGGGAGAACCACTACGCTGAAGAGGAGTTGGGTATGAAGTACGAGGACATTGACAGGGTGTTGTACGCATTGTTTGACATGAGAATGGGTGTTGAGGAGGCAGCTAACGCCACGGGATTGCCGGTTAGTGTCGTGGAGAGAGTACTAAGCCTTCACAGGTCGACCAGGCACAAGAGGCAGGGTTTCAGGTACGTCAGGTTAAGCTGGGTTGAAGACCCCCTTCCTGAGATATGACCTCTCTTACCTCTCTCCTCTCCTGCTTACGCAGTACGGCGATGTTGAGCCCGGCCAGTTCCTTCTCTACATAGACGACGCCCTCGTTGATGTACAACCACGCCGAGAGGAAGGGGGAGGTGATCGCGTTGAAGTATATGGAGCAACCGTCTATTCTGATCTTGATGTTCGCGGACTTGTACGAGTACTTGTAGTTTAACTTAGTGATCACGTCTTTGTTTACAGAGACCGAGACTATCATGGGCTTCGAGTAGCCGTACAGTACGTTGTCCTCTATGATGAAGTCCTCCTTCTCGATCCTCGTGTTGACGGTCACCTCGCCGGACTCAACTGTTACCAAGTCGCCCTCGTCGACAACCCTCAAATCTCCGAAGACCTGCCCGCTAAGCTTGAATACGCCGGGGCCGATCTCGACTGTGAAGCTCCCAGTACCTTTCACCGATAGTTGGGTCGCATTAAATCTTCTGTCGTCTACTTCCACGAGCGTCGACACTACGTTTATCCTGTGAATGGGAGGTGTCATTACGAATTCCGTGTATGACTTATGGTCTCCCACACCTATTAAACCTCACGCGACCGCTATGTCGACGGGATAAGAAGGTTAATATTGGATGGATGCACTTGGAATTTGTTGAAAGTGAATCCTATGTCTGGCGTGACAGGACCAGACACCAGGCTTTACGAGAAGCTACTGGCGATCTTTCCGGGGTACAGGGGGTACAAGGAGAAAGAAGTCCTGAGGGAGACGGACAGGGTCGTTAGGGAGAGGATATATATTCTACTGAAAGAGCTCGAAGAACACCTCAAGAGGCTCTACTCAAGGGCCACCTTCTTACAGGCCACTGCTAGCGACGTTACTTTCATGGAGTCCGTCATCTATAGAGTGGACTCGGTCGCAGAGAAGGTCAGGCACGCCCCTCACGGGTACAAACCGTTGTTCAATGTAGTGAAAGTTGACGAGGAGAAACTAAGGAAGCTCCAGGAGTACGACCTATCGCTGGGTGAGCGGGTCACGAGGCTTCTAAACGAAGTGAAGGAAAGGTCTGGTAAGGCGTCTAGCCTGGACGAAGTACGAGGGCTATTCGACTACGTCGCGGGTGAGCTACAGGAGGTAGAAGACCTGGTTAACAGTAGAGAGAACTACATCCTGTTACTGTAGAGGTGGTCGCGGTGTCTGGTAGACAAACCAATGTTATAGAGTGGGTTAACCCGGGCCCCGACGACATCCTCTGGGTTTACCCGAGCGAGGACATTAGGTGGGGTAGCGTAGTCGTAGTCCACGAGTACGAAGTAGCCGTCTTCATGAGGGACGGGAAGGTCTACGACGTGCTACCCCCCGGGAGGCACATTGTGACGACCCAGAACATTCCGTTGCTGACAAAAGCGTACAACCTCGTCATGGGCTACGGCGAGACACCCTTTAAGGCCAGAATCGTGTTTGTTTCGACCAAGCAGTTTAGGGGTAGGTTTGGTTTATCAACTAGGGTAAAGTTGGGCCCCCGCACCCTCTACATGACCGAGCTTCAGATGTACGGCGACTACTGGTTTAGGGTGGTAGACCCCGTTCTCTTCTTGACCCAGATAGCCGGGGCAGTCCCCTCTCTGACGACGTCTGCGGTCACAGAGTTCTTGAGGTCTTACTTTGTCGAGCTATTCATGCAGGAAATATCGAGGTACACCGCTATAGACGTGTACACTAATCTCAGGGACATTGAGGTAAAGGTGAAGTCGGGGAACGTCTACGAGGCTTTCAAGAGCAGGGGGCTGGAACTGATCGACGTAAAGGTGGCAGGTGTCTCCTTACCCCAGTTGGAGAAGATGGAGAAAGAAGACCCCACCTACGGGCTGCCACTGCTGATCGCGATACAAAAGGGCGACGAGGACAAGGTCCTGGAGATCATAAGGACTGTCGAGAGCCTTCGGGCCCTGGGAAGGTCGCCGGGCGTGGGGGTACTCGGGGCACTCGTCGCTCTCCCAAGCGTTATGCAACCGGTGGCTCAACAGGCACAGCAGCCGAAGGAGGGCAAGCCCGTCATAGAGAAGTTGAGGGAGCTGAAGAAGATGCTAGACGAGGGTTTGATAACTCAAGAAGAGTACGAGAGACTGAAAAAAGAGCTTCTCGAGGAGTTCAAGAGAGAGTAGCGTGAGGACCTGCCTTGCTGAAGTTTTGGAAGAGCGACCGAGAGAAGTTCGAGGAAGAAATGAGTAAGGCCTTCGACGCTAGGAACAAGGGGAAGGTCGACGAGGCTATAGAGCACTTCATGAAAGCCTACGAGATCGCCGCCAAGTCTAAAGAGGAGGAGCTGAGAGGAATCGCAAACGTACCCCTTTCATACGCGTTAGTATACAGGGCTTTGTCCACTGGTAGACCCAAGGACATCGAAGAGGCCCAAAAGGCTGTCGCGTCTCTGCCGGCGGAGTCCGAGCTCGACTTGGCTTTACCCAAGAAGGTGAAAGCGGGCGAGCTCGCCGAGGACCTCAAGTACCTGGCCCTACTTCGCAGCGTGCCCGAGATCGACCTGTCAAACCTGTCCAACTACAGTCCCAGCGACGCGTCGAAGTTCGAAGAAGTGGGTAAGACGTTCGTTTCAGCTGGTAGCAGGAAGTTCGTTATCGAGGACCTGGTAAACATCCACGAAACGTTCGAGTCTATAGGCTACAAGCTACTGGCTTTCTCAAAGATGATAACCGCTAATCAGCTAGAAGAGGAGGACCCCGACAAGGCCATAGAGGCCTACTCAGAGGCGCTAGGGTATCTCGGGTTGGCCGCTAACGTCGACGAATTTGTTAAAAAAGCGAATGACAGGATTAACAAGCTTAGCAAGGCCACCCGTTGCTGGGTCTGCGGTAGGCCTGTCCAGGGCGAGGGGGTCCACTTCATATACCTAGACACCTTCACAACGAGGTACATCCTCAAGAAGCACGGTGGCGAAGACGAGTTGATGATACGCGAAGGTAAGGTAGCTGTTTGCGCCGTGTGCTACGGCGCGATATACATGTTGAGCGACAAGATCTCTAAGCACTACTACGAAAGAGCACTAGAGGAAATGAGGAGGCTCGAAGAGAGGTTAATGGCGCAGATATCGGCTCTAAGGGCCGAGATCGAAATGCTCAGGGTCTCCGTATCCTCTATTAGAGTGGGGTATAGAAGGATTGGCCCAGACATCTAAATTGAGGTGCTCTAACTGCGGAGCCCCGCTCCCCCAGCCTAAGCCTGGTGAGGAGTACGTTAGGTGCGAGTACTGCGGTTACTGGAACAAGATCGTAGACACGCAGAACTACACTCTGCGGCTGCTCGAAGAAGTCAAGCAGTGGATCTCCAGCCTGGTCCCCAGGCAGGTCGTATCCTCGTCTACAGTAGACATGGTCGCGAGGCACCACTTGTTCCAAGCCTACATCGTGCCGAGGATAACCCCGAGACTGGCAACGGCTAAAGCGGAGTTCTACAGGACTATAAGCTTAGGCCTGGTAGACGTTAAAGGTCTATTGAGAAGGCAGGAGCCCGGAGACCCCAAGCGCTATTTCGAGGAGTCCTTCAAGCTCTCTGCTTTGAGCGAGCTGGCGGGGTCGGACGAGGACCTAAGCCTCGTGAACACTGCGGCCGGTTACTTTAGCGCAGTGGCTTACATCAACAACGCCCTGGTAAACGCAGCAGGCGAGAACTACTCCGAGGCGGCGAAGAACCTCGAGGAGGCGGCGAAGGTGCTGGACTCTATAGGCGAACCCAGGATTGCCCAGAGAGTCAAAGCCGTGAGCGGGGTCTACAGAGCCCTCGCGGAGGTCAAAAATAGAGACCCCACCGCTTCTTCCAACTTGATCAGGGGCCTCGACGCAGTCGACCCCTCCGACAGGCTTGGTGTCGAAGTAGTGAAGGTCGTAGTGGACTGGTCGAATACGTGGCTTCAGCACGGTAGAGACCCGTTCGAGCCTTACGTCAAGACCGTAGAGTTTATCAAGACTTACAGGGAGCTGACCGGCAGGCCGGTCGATGAGGACTTCGTCGAGCTGTTGAACGAATACTCGAGGGTACACTACGCGAAGCTAGGAGCTGGGAAAGTCCGCTACGCGCAGGGAGCAGGGGACGTCCTCGCCCCCTTCTACCTTTCGAAGGTAACAGTCACGGCTGTGACGGGAGGGCTTTTAAGCAAGAAGGGCGAGATGATAGACTTCAACACTCTGGTACCCGCCTCAACACCCCTAACACACCCACCGGTAATAGACGTAGACTTCGTGTCCAAGGCTAAAGGCAAGGGCTTGAAAGAGAAGGTAAAAGCCTTCAGCGCCTCCTGCGTCGAGCCAGTGGTCAAAGGGCTGAGAGACGACTCCTTTAGCTCAAGTCTCCTCGTAGTACCGCCGTTGACGCCCAGGAGTGTCGCCGAGAGGTACTACTACGAGTATTGGAAAACGTGGGGGCCCAAGTTCAAGGCTACCAATATAGCGGTAGAGGTCGGCGACTTGGTGTACGTCCCCGGCGTACTGAAAGAGGGCTACGTTGAGGTGTGCGGCGGAGTGATAAGATTGCTTATAAGGGACGCGTTTATGTTGAATAAGGTGGTGGTCTAGTATACCTTTGAGGTACAAACCCCTATACGACTTCCTGGCACTCGTGTTCAGCCTCATTGCGGGGATCGGCTCGTCGTATAACCTGCCAGCGACTCAGTCCTTGGAGGTTGGACTACTAGTCCTCTCTTTGTGGCTCTCATTAACCGGGCTTCTGCTAGAGAAGGAGCCCTCGGTGTACGTCTCCCGGAGAACTGTTAGGGGCTCACTCGGTGTCATACTGTTCTCTATTTCATTGGCGGGCCTCCTGCCTATAGACATGAGAGCGAAGGCTCTTGTGGTTGTTGCGGGGCTCGGCTTTTCTGGGCTATACGCCTACGTGCTCGAGAGAGGCTAACCTGGCGGCCTTATTCTTCAGTTTTTCCACGAAGTCGTCCAAGTCTGTCGAGATGACGTACAACCCCTCTGGCTGGTACTCTAGAGATGAGCAGTCCGTCGACGCAGCCTTCGAGAACAGGGTTATTTTACCGACCAATAAGTTGTCCTCCGTCTCGAAGCAGAGGACGTATCTAGGTTCTCCTCTCTCGTACAGGATAAACAGCTTATATTCTCCCTGATCTTCCTCGTACACCTTGTCGAAAAACTTGCTCAACTTGCTTTTTAGGGACAAGAATTACACCTAGACTGCGTCTACAAGCCTCCTTACGTCGTCCGGCAGGTCCTGCTCCTTCACGACAATGGCTGAGGCCGGAGGTTTTTTCGTCTTGAACGGGAGGACCACGTAGTTCTGCGGGTTGTTGAAGTCGCCACTACTCTTACCCTTCTTACCGAATCTTACTTTGAGTAGTCTAACCTTAACGTAGAAGCCGTCAGCTCTCTCGACGTAGATGAACTTGCCGTGTTTAAGCCCCATGGGTAGGCACCTTAAAGTAGTTGATGTGTTCAAGGCTTTTAAACAGGCTCCACCGGGTAAATCTATGGTCTTGCCTACTCCCAGGCATAGTACCTGCTGATCATGTAGTTAGCCACAAAGCCTACTAAAATGCCCGCCAATAGGCTCGCCGTGTAGTTTACACCGAGCACGATCGTCCCCAAGTAGACTAGAAGTATTTGCGTGACTAGGCTCGCCGCCGATGAGACGTGGAACTTAAGGAGCCTACCGAAGACCTTGTGGGGCTTACGCCTCGCGAGGTCTACAAACGTCCAGTGTTCATGTAGATTGAAGTTCCACAACGTACTGGCCTCGAAACCGACGATCGTCGATACGATAGCGTTAGCGATCCCCAGGTAGTACAGTAGGCTGGCGACAAAAAGGTTTACTATAGTGCCTGTGAACCCCACGAAACCGAACTTAAACAACCTCAAAGGCTCTCTCAAGAGCATTTTAAGAGGGCTCGGGAGCTTGCTGACGACATAGCTGTACATTGTTGTCATGTCAACCTTGTAGTCCACGTAGACGACGTCACGTTTTTTTATCGCTGAGCCGGACTTTCCTGCAAACCCGAAAACATCTCGTGGGTCGCCGTAGACCCCAACTATACCTTTTACGCCCCACGCACTGAGCGAGTCGCACACCGGCTTTAAGGGGGACACGGCCTTAATAACGATAGTGGCGTCCTCTGTCATCGTGCTAAGCATTTCAGCGATCTTCACCGCGTCCTTCTCGCTGACGAAATCGGCTAGGAGGAGAACTTTTCCCGCGTCATCCCCACTATTGAACGAGCTAGTTTGGCTGCCCCTAGGGCTGTCCAATTCTCTTTTCTGTGAGCAATCGACTTTCACAACCCTAATCGGAGCTCTTATAGCGCTCACACCACAGTTTATCAACAGTCGACACGGATATTTTAACATGAACAAGGTGTTCTGCTTGGAAGACAGTTGGGAGAAGCTGATTCGCGAGATCGCCTCTTGTACAAAATGCCCGCTCCACTTGAGCAGGAAGAACCCTGTCCCGGGAGAGGGTGACGTGAACTCTCCTGTTCTCATAGTTGGCGAAGCCCCCGGCAGGACAGAGGACGAGACGGGTAGGCCTTTCGTGGGTGCTGCTGGTCATTTTTTGACAGAGCTACTGTACTCCATAGGGGTGGACAGGAGCAAGGTGTACATAACCAATGTAGTCAAGTGCCGTCCACCCGAAAACAGGGACCCAACAGACGAGGAGATCGCAGCGTGCTCGCCTTACCTCGTAAGGCAGATCAAACTAATAAAGCCCAAGGCTATCATTGCGTTGGGGAGGCACTCGGCGAGGTTCTTGTACCAGTTAGCAGGCCTTAAGTGGACTAGCATGACGCGCGAACACGGTAAAGTCAGGTCGGTCGAGATCCTAGGTTTGAAAGTGAAGTTGGTGGCAACGTATCATCCAGCGTCAGCCTTGTACAACCCCGGGTTACGCGACGAGATCGAGAAGGACTTTAAAGGGCCGATCAAACAAGTGGTCGAGGAGGCCTTCGGTAAGCAGGCTGAAGGCCTTCTCAAGTACATGAAAAAGTAGCCCCTGCCCGCGCATCAGAGTAACACTGACATATCATAGCATGGGCTCAATCTTGCCGGGTAGTCATCATCAACATTTCATATGGTCGTGTTAGTCCTTTATTTACGTTATAGCGTCGTAGAGTATGTTGGACCGGCGTGTAGCCGCTTAAGTCTATTAACTGCTTTTAGAGAATATTATACTGCGGAAAAAAGCGGGCACGGTGATTTTGCTTGAGTAGTACGGGCGACCTACCTTTCAAAGTGCTTGCGGACACTTTTGAGTCCCTGGAGAGCATTACTGCTAGGACTCAGATGGTCAATATCCTAGCCGCTCTTTTGAAGAAGACACCCCCGGAGATCATCGATCGGGTTGTGTACATCATCGAGGAGAGGTTGTGGCCCGACTGGAAGGGCCTGCCCGAGCTGGGGATAGCCGAGAAGTCGATCATCAGGGCTATTGCTATAGCAACGGGTCAGAGCGACGACGTAGTGGAGAAAACCGCGAAGACCCTGGGAGACCTAGGCAAAGCCGCCGAGTCCCTGATATCGGCTGCGAGAGAGAAGCAGAAGAGAGCTACTTCGCTGCTGTCGTTTGTGACTACTAGGAAGGAGCTGACGGTGTCTAGGGTCTATGACACGTTTGTCAGGATCGCAATGGCGCAGGGGGAGGGGAGTAAAGACATCAAGATCAGGCTTTTGTCTGGTCTGTTAGCGGAGGCGTCCCCCAAGGAAGCGAGGTACATAGTCAGGTTCGCCGAGGGGAAGCTGAGGCTTGGTGTAGGTGAGGCAACGTTAATGGACGCCCTGGCGTTAGCCTTCGGGGGAGGCTCCTTTGCAAGGCCTATTATTGAGAGGGCGTACAACCTCCGGGCAGACCTGGGAGAAGTCGCGAGAGTATTGGCAACGAAGGGCATTGAGGAACTGAAGGCTCTTAAACCAGTGGTAGGAATACCGATCAGGCCCATGCTCGCCGAGAGGCACAACAACCCCAAGGAGATACTGGAGAAGGTGGGTGGTGTAGGATTCGTCGAGTACAAGTACGACGGGGAGAGGGCGCAAATACACAAGAAAGGTAACGAAGTAGTGATATTCTCGAGAAGGCTGGAGAACATTACTCACCAGTACCCTGACGTTGTGGACTACGTCAGGAGGGGCGTCAAAGCGGAAGAGGCCATAGTCGAGGGCGAGATCGTCGCGATAGACCCGGACACGGGCGAGTTCAAGCCTTTCCAGGAGCTGATGCACAGAAAGAGGAAGCACGACGTACAGTCTGTGGTGAAGGAGATCCCTGTAAGGGTGTACTTGTTCGACTTACTCTACCTCAACGGTGTTGACTACACTATTAAACCACTGCCCGAGAGGAGGAGGGCTCTAGAAGAGGTTATCGAGAAGAACGAGGGTCTTGATATAGCAGAGTACATCACGGTGAAAAACCCCGTCGAGTTGGAGAAGTTCTTCATGGAGGCCATAAGTGACGGTGCTGAGGGGGTCATGGTCAAGGCTGTCCACAAGGACTCGGTCTATCAGGCTGGTACACGTGGTTGGCTGTGGGTCAAGTTCAAGAGGGACTATAGGAGCGAGATGATAGACACGGTAGACCTCGTCGTGGTCGGGGCTTTCTACGGCAGAGGCCGTAGGGGCGGTAAATTCGGAGCCCTGCTCATGGCCGCGTACAACGAGGAGAAGGACGTCTTCGAGACCGTCTGCAAAGTGGGTAGCGGCTTCACAGACGAGGACCTGAACAAGCTACCCGACCTACTTAAGCCCTACATCGTGGACAAAAAGCCGGCGCGGGTGGTCTCGAACATCGAGCCAGACGTCTGGGTTGTACCAAAGCTGGTCGCCGAGATAATAGGTGCCGAGTTGACTCTTTCACCACTCCACACTTGTGGGGTGGGCAAGGTCAGGGCTGACGCCGGTATCTCTATAAGGTTCCCACGCTTCATCAGGTGGAGAGACGACAAGAGCCCCGAAGACGCCACCACCTCAAACGAGCTCGTCGAGATGTACAAGAACCAGTTGAAGAAAATAGTCGAGAAGCCCGGGGAAGGAGAAGCTACTTAAAGCAGATTTAACAGATTTTTCCACCCTCGGGTGGGAGCACTTGGTGGTGATAGCGGTTTTTACTGGTGTCGCTGGCTCCGGCAAGTCTACTCTGATAGCATCGTACTACAAATGGTTGAAGAGGAGGCTGATAACTAGGGTCGCCGTCGTAAACTTGGACCCCGGCGCAGAGGTGTTGCTGTACAGGCCAACCCTAGACATAAGAGGCTTCTTCACGCTGGAGGATGTGATGAGGAAGTTTAGGCTGGGCCCCAACGGCGCGTTCATTAAAGCCGCTGAGTTGGTGGCCGAGAACATCGACAAGGTGTTGTCAAAGGAGCCGTTTAGCAACCTCGAGGAGTGGGATATGGTCCTCGTCGACACACCTGGACAGCTGGAGGCTTTCATCCTCAGGCCGGCAGGTAGCAAGGTGCTACAAGAACTCTCTAAAAGAGGCAACACGGTCGTCGTCTACCTGATAGACTCGTCAGTCGTGGAGAACGTTGCCGACGCGATAACTCTGTGGTTACTGGGCTTCCTCGTACAGGTCAAGCTGGGTCTAGACGTAGTGCCCGTTTTGAGTAAGGCCGACCTCGCGAAGAACGTCAGTGCTCTGAAAAGCTTAGTAGACAAAGATGCCGACGTTTCACGACTATTCGATACGCTTGAGGCAAAAGGTTTAGTCGCGGACCTCGTCCCAGAGTTCCTTCACCTAGTGAACAAGACGCGAGGCGCCTTTAGGGCTGTGGCAGTCTCGGCTGTTCGGGAGGAGGGGCTAGAGGAGCTACACTTCTTGATACACGAGGCCTTTTGTGGCTGCGGCGACTTGACGTGACGTAGGAGGGCTACGTTTTTATACCGTCCTGGTAAAGGGATAGACGTAGTAAAGCAAGGTGTCTTCATGAACCCCGGGTTTGGTTTAACGAACTTAACCTCGATTACAGCTATAGAGCTGAGCAAGGCCGGGTGGGGCTCAGCCCTAGTACTACTCTTGGCGGGCATAGCACTGTTGTTTGCCGGGAGGTTGCTTATCAAGACTATAGTTAGTGTGGGTTTCGGGATTCTACTCGCCTACCTGGGACTGAGAGTACTGAGCTTAATGAGGGTGGGCCAGTTAGCTGAGATCGTAGCGGTCTTAGTGTTGTTCGTTATAGGGTTTCTCGTGGGCTGGACGGTCTTTAAGTTGTCTCTATCACTGATCGCTGGTTTGGGCATAGGGCTGATAGCGGGCTCGTACCTTGGGCTTAACCTACTCTACACGCTCTTGTTATCGCTTGTCTTGATCGTGATCATCTACCTTATATTTGACTACATCACCTCCGTGATAGCGGTCCTAGCCGGGCTGGTGCTGATTTACATTTCGGTAAGCTCTCTCG
>NZ_JBMFLY010000028.1:0-14292 GCF_049970955.1 Thermogladius sp.
CAATGCGCTCGGGAGCACGTTCTGCGAGACCTCGCGAGCGCCGGTACCGCCCCTTGTTGTGATGGTGCTACGAGGACGCACAGTACCGGGACCCGGCCAGGCAACCGGGTTAAGTCGGCGACCGTGTGCGAGTCCTAGTGAACGACCCGGGGAGTCTCCGCAAAGTCGCTAAGCAAGGCGAATAGTACGCGGTGTCCACGTGATTTTGCCACAGGTCCCGAGCAGCCCTTTATCGACCTAGGAAGAGGTTGCGGAAGTCTTAAGGACCCCTCACCCCGTTTTTGCACACGCGTATTTTATAAAAACCCCGTCGCGTAATAGAGCTAGACTGTGATGCTCGAGGGTAGCTGGGTGTTGCTTATTGAGCGACCTCGTGTCCAGTATAGAGGCGGAGGCCCTCAAGATCTTGGAGGAGGCTAAGAGGAAGGCGGAGGAGATAGTGGAGAACGCGAGGAGGAAGGCGGAGGAGATCCTGAGAGACAGGTCCTACGAGGCGGTCATAGCCGAGGAGAAGAGGAGGCTGGAGGAGGAGGTCGAAAAAGAGGTGGAGAGGATCATTGCCGAGGCGGAGGAGAAGGCGAGGGCGCTAAGAGAGAGGGCGGCCCCTAAGGTGGAGGCCTGGGCGAAGAAGCTGGCGTCTCTCGTAGCAGGCGTTGAGGTCGGCTGAGGTTTGGTCGAGCTATCCAAGCTCTTCCTCAACAGGCCGGACGTCGGCGTGAAGACGTACATAGTAGTCCCGGCCGACAGCGCCGACAGGGTACTGGACGAGCTGGTCAAGAAGAGCCTCCTAGAGCCCCTCCCGGCAGGCGAGGCCAGGAGGGAGGCCGAGAAGCTGGCGGAGAGGCTGGAGCTCGCGTCCAAGACAGCGAAGTTGGTGCAGGAGCTCTCCAACAGGCTGGCCGCACCGGTCGAGGTCGAGGTGAAGGAGCTACCCTGGGACCTTGACCAGGGGCTCGCGAAGCTGTACAACGAGCTACTCGACACTCTCAGGCTGGTCAGGGGGCTCGAGAGGGAGGTCGCGGAGCTGGAGCAGAGGGCAGAGAGGCTCGCCGCTCTAAAGAAGGTGGTCGACGCCGTTGAGGGGCGGGGGGAGGGAGGGCTCGTACTAGAGTACGACGGAGACCTGGTCGTGGTGAGGACGGTCTACGGGAGTAGAGAGGAGGTCGCCAAGCTAGAGGAGGCGTCGCTCAAGACCCTCGCCAAACTCGAGGCCCAGCCCGGTAAGGATGTCGCAGTGCTCGTCTTTGAGAGGGAGTCCTACGAGAGGGTCAGGGAGGAGGTAGAGCGCCTGAGAGTAGAGGTCGCGGGCCTCCCCCTCGGCGACCCAGGGCAGCTGAAGCTGGCCATCGAGGAGAGGCTTAACGAGGCTAGGGCGCGGGCCGGGGACCTGAGGAGGAAGGTCGGCGAGGTAGTGTCGGGGAAGGTGTACGAGATAGCCCTAGCCAAGGTTCTCGCGGAGACGGTGGAGTCGAAGATCGGCGTGCTGAGAGACGCGCTCGAATCGAGGTACCTGACCCTCATCGCTGGCTGGACGCTGAAGTCGAGGGCAAAGGAGGTGGAGAGGGTGGCCAGGGAGAACAGGGGCGTAGCGCTCTTCGAGGAGGCCCCGGACCCGCCTGTCGAGTTCAACAACCTCAAGCCCTTTAAGCCGTTCGAGCTCTTCACGGAGATAATGGGCTACCCCTCGCCGACTGAGTGGGACCCCACACCGCTCCTAACGTACCTCTACCTAGTGTTCTTCTCGCTGATGTTCCCCGACGTCGGGTACGGCATAGGCCTGATCATAGGTGCCAGGCTGGTCCTCCCCCACTTCGTCGAGAACAAGGACACCCTGCGCAGGCTGATAAAGATCGCCACCTACGCGGGCGTGACAGGCATCGTCACGGGCCTCCTCTCGGGCAGCTTCTTCGGGTCGCTGTTAGGCTCCTACGTGTCAATGGTCATACCGCCTGTGCTACCCAGTCTACCCCCCAGGCTCGGGTCTCTGGAAGAAATCGGGCCGCAGATCATAAGGTACATCGGCCTGGCGCTACTGGTCGGATACTTTACGGTGCTGTTCGCTCATACGATAGCGCTGTTCAAGAACCTCGGTATGAGAAATAAGACCGGTTTGGTCACCGAAGTCTTGGTTATATCGCTAATGGTTACAGGCCCACCTGCGATCAAGTCGGTTCTTAAGTTCAACGTCGACGTACTGGGACTCACAAACCTCGTGCCTGGGGATGTCGTGGTCTACGCGGCCGTAGGAGTTTTAGTCGCGTACGCCGTCTTTAAGTCTGTGGTAGACAGGCCGTTCGGGGCCCTGCTATGGATATTCGACGTCCTGGGCGTCATGGCAGACGTCTTGTCGTTCGTTAGGATCGCCGGTATAGCGATAGGTAGCGCTATAATGGCAGAGCTGCTCAACGCTCTCATCGCAAACACCACGGCGATCGTCAGCGGATTTTCGGTGGCATCGTTTATACTAGGCTTCCTCATGGCGGTCACGCTTCACGTAGTTAACTTGGGGCTCTCCTCGATAAGCCCCTTCGTCCACTCGCTAAGGCTGATAATGTACGAGGTGTCCTCGAAGTTCTATGAGGGGTCCGGTAGGAGGATACTACCGGCAGGGGTTAGAGGTCTGGTCGTTAAAGTCGGCGGGTCATGAAACTGTAATGGTTTTTAATTATACTATGCATTAGGTGTTGAAGCAGGTCGGGACTATGGACTGGATTACGACACTAGGGTTCATCGGTCCGGGCTTAGCAGAGGGGTTGGCAGCGGCTGGGACAACGCTGGGGATAGCTGCGGCGACGGCGACAGGCATACCAGTGGTAGCAGAGGACCCGGGTCAGAGAGGGCGTGTCTTCATCTTGGCTTTCCTGCCAATGACGCAGACACTTGTGTACGGCTTCGTATACATGTTCCTAATGTACTACATGATACTCCCAAACATCCTGGCGAAGCACGGCGGCGCCCTCACCCCTGAGATCGCCGGTGCCGTCTTCGGGATCAGCCTGTTCGTAGGCCTAGCGGAGATGTTCTCTGCTTGGATGCAGGGGAGAGTGTGCGGACAGGCCGCGGCACAACTAATTAAGACTAAAGGAGGAATCTTCGGCACGGGCATAATCCTGGCGGCTTACGAAGAGCTCTTCGGGATACTCGGGATGGTCTTCGGTCTAGTGATAGCCTTCATGGTGGCGGGCTGGTAGTACGTCTCAAGCCAAGGTATGGGCTATGAGCGTCGAAGAACTTAGAAAGGCTGTCCTAGAGAAGGCTAGGGCCGAAGCCGACGAGATTCTAAGAGAAGCAGTCAAGAGAGCCGAGGCCATAATCAGAGACGCCGAGGAGAAAAAGAGGAGGTTCGTTGAGAGCGAGAAGGAGAAGCTGAGGGCAGCGCTTCAGATCGAGAGCAGGGTCGGAGAGGCTAGGAGGAGGGCACGCCTGATCATAAGCAGTGTGAAGGCTGAGGTCGCAAAAGAAGTGAAGGAGAGAGCTCTCAACTTACTAAGGAGTATGGACAGCGCGAAGAGAGAGGAGTCCCTGAGGTCGTTGCTCGAAGACGCGATAGCCGAGGTCCTGAGGGCAGTTCCGTCGGCAACACTCCTCGAGGTCCACGCGGCGCCCGCTGACAAGCCCTTGGTGGAGAAACTGCTGAGGGAGAAAGGCCTGAAGTACGAGGTGCGCGAGGACCCCAGCATACTTGGAGGCGTCAGGGTGTCGTGTTGCGGGGGCGACGTTGTAGTTGACAACACCTACAACACGAGGCTGGGGAAAGGCCTAGCAGACGTGTTGAGAGAAATATCGAGGGAGCTCGGCGCTTGACGGCGGAAGACGCTTCTGCCCTGATCCACGTGAGGTTATCGAAGCCCCCCTTCGTCGAGGAGCTCGCTAAGCTCGTTCTCGAGAAGTCCGCGCTGAGCATAGAGAGTCTCCAATCGTCTTCGTACGCTAGGCTGGAGCTTGTGAAAGCGCTCGCTGCGACCACGCTTCAAGAGCTCGACGACTCTATAAGGGAGATCCTCGCGGCGGAGGTCGGAGAGATCACCAAGTACATGCCCGCTAAATACACACCCGTCGTGGAGAGCCTTACGTTGTTCCTGGACTTCGAGTCTATTGCGGCCGAGCCCAGCAAGTACTGGTTCTCGAAAGTGTGCGATGGGGGAGGGCTCGACTGCCTCCTCAGGGGCTATGTTCAAAGGGTTAAAGATTCGATGGCTTCGACGGGTGAAGAGATTGACAGACCTCTGTCGATCCTAGCGCTAGCACTGTACGGAGTCTTCTTGAGACACTCGCTGGCCTCTAAGAGACTAGGGGTGAAGACGGTGGACGACCCCGAGAGGGCCTTCAACGAGGTTATCGGCTTACTAGGGGGCACCGGCTCAGTCTACTACTCGGGGACGCTAGGGAGGATGACCACCCTGGCCCCTCTGTGGGAGAAGGATCCATTCCAGTACATTGCCGAGGAGGCCAAACTGGTCGTCACAACGTCGAAAACGGCGCTCTACTTCTCTGGGAGGCTTTTAGACCTCTTGACGCACTTCTTCGTAACTAGGTACTACGAGACGAGACTTCTAAGAATACTTGTATCGAGGAGGATCCTGGGTGTCGGTTGAGCGGAGAAGAGTGGTGGTCGTCTCGAGGAGAGAACACGAGCACTTCTACAGGTTGATCGGTTTGAAGAACGTGGTCACAGCAACTAAGGACGAGGTGGAGAGAGTAATAAGCGAGCTCAAGAACGACAAGAACACGGCCGCTATCCTCGTCGAGGAGTCCCTTGCCAGGGAGGCCGGGCTGGACGTCATGGCGTTGAACGAGAAGGGGTTCGGGCCAGTGGTGACCCTCGTGCCAGACAAAGACGTTTTTCTTCAATCAGATCCGAAGGCTTATTACTTGAAGTTTGCTTCACGAATAGTGGGATACCAGCTGGGTGTTTAGCTTGCCCTCCAGGACCGGTAGGATACACAGGATAGCCGGCCCCCTAGTGGTCGCGACCGATATCCCGTCCCCCATGATGTACGAGGTCGTCTACGTCGGCGAGGAGGGCCTGATAGGCGAGATCATAAGCGTCAGGGGGGAGAGGGCCTACATCCAGGTCTACGAGGAGACGACCGGGCTAACGGTCGGCGAGCGGGTGGAGGCCACGGGCGAGCTCCTGTCGGCCGAGCTGGGCCCGGGCTTGATAGGCACCATCTACGACGGCCTCCAGAGGCCGGAGGTCGAGATCGCCAGGGCCGTGAACGACATCTTCATCAAGAGGGGGGTCAGGGTCAACTCGCTTAACAGGTCGACTAAGTGGGTGTTCGCGGCCGACCAGAGGGTGAGGGTGGGCGAGAAGGTGGAGCCCGGCGACGTTATAGGCCTCGTACAGGAGACGCCGATCGTCACGCACAAGATCATGGTCCCGCCGGGGGTTAGCGGGACTCTGAAGTGGAGGGCAAGCGACGGAGAGTACAGGGTGGAGGACGTTGTGGCGGTCGTGGAGACGGGTGACAGGAAGTACGAGGTGAAGCTCTACCACAGGTGGCCCGTGAGGATACCCAGGCCATACAAGGAGAAGCTCCCGCCCTCCGAGCCCCTGATCACCGGTATAAGGGTGATAGACCTGATGTTCCCCATCGCGAAGGGCGGCAAAGCGGCTGTGCCGGGCGGCTTCGGGACGGGCAAGACGGTCTTGCTGCAGTCGCTAGCCAAGTGGTCCTACGCCGACATAGCGATCTTCGTCGGCTGCGGCGAGAGGGGCAACGAGATGGCGGACGCCCTAAAGAGCTTCCTCGAGCTCCACGACGTTAGGAGGAACAGGCCGATGATGGAGAGGTCCATCTTCATAGCCAACACGAGCAACATGCCGGTGGCCGCCCGTGAGACGAGCGTCCTGCTCGGGGTGACGCTCGCGGAGTACTTCAGGGACATGGGGTACGACGTGCTGCTTGTCGCAGACTCGACGAGCAGGTGGGCGGAGGCGATGAGGGAGATAAGCGGGAGAATGGAGGAGATGCCCGGCGAGGAGGGCTTCCCCGCCTACCTCGCCTCGAGGCTCGCCGAGTTCTACGAGAGGGCCGGCCGGGTCGTAGCCCTCGGTAGGCCGGAGAGGAGGGGTAGCGTGACAATATTCGGCGCGGTCTCGCCGCCGGGCGGCGACTTCAGCGAGCCCGTTGTAAGAAACACGCTACGGTACGTCCAGGCCCTGTACGCTCTCGACTACGACCTGGCTACGAGGAGGCACTTCCCCGCTGTAAACTGGCTGATGAGCTACAGCCTCTACGTAGACTACGTAAAGGAGTACCTCGACGAGCGCTCTGCGGGGAGGTGGCACGAGACGAGGAACATGTTCGTCAAGATTCTGCAGCGCGAGGCCGAGCTACTCGACATCGTCAGGCTGGTGGGGCCCGAGGCCCTGCCCGAGGAGGACAAGCTCACGCTCGAGGTCGCGAGGATGATCAGGGAGGGCTTCCTCCAGCAGTACGCCTACGACCCCAACGACGCGTTCTCACCACTCGAGAAGGGGTTCCTGATCATGGAGGCGATAAGGAGGTTCCACGAGGTAGCACTCTCGCTGATAAGGAGCAACGTGCCTCTGTTCAAGATCAGGGAGTTGAAGTCGCCCTACATGGTCTACAAGCTCAAGCTCTACGCGCCGCACGAGGTGGAGAAGGTCTACAACGACTACGTACAGACCCTCGAGGTGGAGGTAAAGAAGCTGACGGGTGGTTGAGGCCATGCCCCTCTACGTCAGGGAGACCCGGCAGATCACCGGCGCAAAGGGCTCGCTGGTCTTCGTCAAGTCGCTACCCAAGGTGGCCTACGGGGAGCTGGTCGAGATCGACGTGGAGGGAGAGACGAGGCTAGGGCAGGTCGTCGACATAAGCCAGGATATAACGGTCGTTCAGGTCTTCGGCTCCTCCCTGGGGATAACGCCGGGTAGGACGGTCGTCAGGCTGAGAGGCGAGACGCTCAAGATACCAGTGTCCACGGACATGCTGGGCAGGATATTCAACGGGCTTGGAAAGCCTATAGACGGGGGGCCAGAGATACTCCCGGAGGACTACCTGGACATACACGGCGACCCCCTGAACCCGGCTCTCAGGATGCCGCCTTCGGAGTTCATCGAGACGGGCATATCGGTCATAGACGGCATGCTCACTCTCGTGAGGGGGCAGAAGCTCCCCATATTCTCCGGGTCCGGGCTACCTCACAACAAGATAGCGATGCAGATAGTGAGGCAGGCGAGCGTGAAGGGAAGCGGCGAGAGCTTCGCGGTCGTCTTCGGCGCTGTGGGGGTGACGTTCGAGGAGGCGATGTACTTCATAAACGAGCTGAAGGGCATGGGCGCCATTGACAGGACGGTGGCGTTCCTGGCACCCGCCTCGGCGCCCCCCGTGGAGAAGCTCGCCCTACCACGCGTCGCGCTCACCACCGCGGAGTACCTGGCGTGGAGGCAGGACATGCACGTCCTGGTGATCCTCACGGACATGACGAACTACTGCGAGAGCCTGAAGGAGATATCGGCTGCCAGGGAGGAGGTGCCCGGCAGGAGGGGTTACCCGGGCTACATGTACACAGACCTGGCCACGATGTACGAGAGGGCGGGTAGGGTGGAGGGGAAGAAGGGGAGCGTCACCATAATGCCGATCCTCACAATGCCCGACGACGACATAACACACCCGATACCGGACCTCACCGGTTACATCACCGAGGGCCAGATAGTCCTCTCGAGAGACCTGTGGAGGAAGGGCATCTACCCGCCGGTCGACGTGTTCCTGTCCCTCTCGAGAATGATGAAGGAGGGTATAGGGCCAGGCAAGACCAGGGAGGACCACCACCAGGTGTTCTCCCAGTTGATGTCGGCGTATGCGGAGGGGCAGAGGCTCAGGGAGATAATCGCGATCGTCGGCGTCGAGTCCCTGAGCGAGAAGGACAAGAAGTACCTCGAGTTCGCCGACGAGTTCGAGCTGAAGTTCATAAACCAGGGCGAGACGGAGAGGAGGAGTATAGAGGAGACGCTCGACCTCGCCTGGGACCTGCTGGCCATACTCCCAGAAGAGGAGCTGAAGATCAGGGACGAGTACGTGAAGAAGTACCACCCGAAGTACAGGGTGTCTAGGTGAGCACGCAGTTAATCAAGATCAGCAGGCCCACGAAACTGGAGCTTATCAGGCTGAGGAAGAGGCTGTCCCTGGCGAGGAGGTACTACAACATACTCAAGGACAGGGAGTCCTTCCTACTCCAGACCTTCCGCGAGACCCTCATCAAGCTCATCGAGGAGAGGAGGAGGCTGAACAAGCTCCTCTCCGAGGCCCTGGGCTCCTACTACACTGCTATGTCGATTCACGGGTGGCGGGCTGTGGAGGCCCAGGCCGCGGCCGTCAAGGAGGAGGTGTACTTGAACGCGAGGTACAAGAACATACTGGGGGTTTGGACGTTCACCTACGAGCCCTCTACTAGGCTGGAGCCCCAGCCCGGCCTGCTGCCCGAGCTGGCCCCTCTACAGGCTGTCAGGAACGACATATTGGAGTCCGTAGCTAGGGTGGTGGAGTACGAGAAGACACTAGTGAACATCGGGGCGGAGATCTCCAGGCTCAAGCGGGTGGTCAACATGCTGGAGAAAGTCTACATCCCGCGCCTCGAGAGGACTATAAGGTACCTGTCGATGAAGTTCGACGAGGCCTACAGAGAGGAGACTATAAGGGCTATAAAGGTCAAGAGAATGCTCGAGTCCCGGGCGGCGCAATCGACGTAGTTTTCGAATACAGCCCCTCCACCGCCCCACTCGTTCTCGGGCGCTGAAGTGCCGGAGCCCCAGAGAGCCTGTACCCTGCTCGAGGCCTTCCTATGAGAGTAAGACAGAGCCGCGGGTCTTCTAGGCCGGGCTAGGCGAAGGGGAGTAGGTCGAGCTCCTCGCCTATGGCCGAGGCCTCCTCGGACCTCAATACAGCCACAACGGTGGCAGACGAGACTACGACTGCCAGGACGTCCAGGGCTAGGACGCCCACGGCCCAGTCTACCTCGGCGGCGCTGATGTTGAACGATATCTGTATACTCGGCCCAAGCCGCCCGACCCCGGTGTAGGGGTTGACGTTGACTACGCGGGACAGCATGACGCCGGTCGCGTTCTTGAGTACGCCGCCGTAGCCGTACGTGACCTCGGCTCTAAGCTCGACGGGTACAGATACGCCTGAGACCTGCGTGATGTACGACTCCTGTACGACCCTAGTGTTGTTCGCCGAGCTGGGGTCGTAGAAGAACGTGTCTTGTAGCCTGTTGATCAGCACCCTCACCTCGTCTACCTGGCTCGTCGTCACGTAGACTCCACCGCCTTGGAGGACCATCAAGACCTGGTCGCCGACACCGTCGGCGCTCACGCTCAAGACGTAGGTCTGCGGCCTTGCTAAGACCGACCCCAGGGCGCCGTAGAGGTAGCCTGCCACGACAGCGAGTATGAGGGCCACTAGGACGCCCTTCGCCACTCTACCCAGGCCCCTCCTACCCCTGAGTATAATCCCCAGCGAGCCCAGTATGTCTGCCAGAGACATCCCGGTAGTCTGCTGGTACTGCTTCGTGAGCCTCCGAGCTATGAGCCACGTGCCCAGTATGCCGGTCAGGAAGCCCCCGACGTGGGCGAAGGTTGCGATGGTGGTCGCTGTGAAGTACCCGTATATCACCTGGAGAGCGAACCAGAGTATCATGTAGACGTAGGAGGCCACTGGGAAGCACACGGGGAGGATGACGAATATCGTGCACATGCTCATCTTGGTGTTGGGGAAGAGTATGAGGTACGCCCCCAGGACACCCGATATCGCCCCGCTGGCCCCCACGGCGGGCGTCATGAGAAGACCCCAGTCCGACACGGAGGAGAAGGCGGTGTGGAAGAGGCTTGCGACGACCCCGGAGGCGAAGTAGACGAGGAGGTACCTGAGCCTGCCAAGGTAGTTCTCCACGCTGTAGCCGAACAAGTAGAGGAAGTACATGTTGAAGAATATGTGGAGTATGTCCGCGTGAGTGAACATCGCTGTGAAGACCCTGACGACCCCCTGGACAGGGCTGGAGAAGAGCAGGTAGGGGGTGAACCCCAAGCTGTAGATAGACCCCGCCGAGGACTCCAGGAAGTAGTTCTGGTAGCTGGTGTAGACGTAGACAGCCGTGTTCGCGGCGATCAGCCCTATGGTGAGGTAGGGGGGCGGGCCCCTCCTGTAGCTGCCCCCTGGTATAACCATTCTCCCAGTCTCCCCTCTATCTTTATCCGAAGCGATTAATAAACAGTAACAGTAGCGTGCTGGTGTGAGCAGTAGACCGACACTCGCCCAGCGAGACTTCGGCGAGGAGAGCGGTGTAGGCCCTTGAAGACGACCAGAGTGTGGGGCGGCAGGACCCTAGTCTACGTCGACGACCTCCCGCTCTTCGGGCACATAGCGTTCGGCGTCTTGGACAGGGGGACCAACGTACTCCAGGTCAGGGCCACGACCCTCTGCCCCTACAACTGCGTCTACTGTAGCGTCGACGCGGGCCCATACTCGAGGAGGAGGCTGAGCGAGTTCGTGGTCGACGCCGACTGGTTACTGGACTGGGCGAGACTGGCGTACAGGCTGAAGAACGGGGAGGTGGTCGAGGCTCTGCTCGACGGCGTAGGGGAGCCCCCGACGCACCCGGACATAGTCCGGGTCGTGGAGGGGCTGAAGGAGTTCGTGCCCAGAGTGGCGATGGAGACGAGGGGCTTCACGCTCACTAGACAGCTCGTGGACAGGCTCTGGGACGCGGGGCTCGACAGGCTCAACGTGAGCGTCGACACGCTGGACCCCGTGAAGGCGAGGTGGCTGACCGGCGTCCCCTGGTACAGGGTCGAGAAAGTCGTGGAATTAGTGGAGTACACGGTGAGGGAGACCGGGATAGACGTCATGCTCACGCCCGTCTGGATACCGGGGGTCAACGACGAGGACGTCGCCGCGATAATAGAGTGGGGCCTCAGAATAGGCGTCGGGAAGAGGTTCCCCGGGTTCGGGGTCCAGAAGTACGAGGTCCACAAGTACGGGAGGAAGGTCCCCGGGGCTAGGGAGCCCTCCTGGAGAGAGTTCTACGACTACATCCACGCCCTTGAGGAGAGGTTCGGAGTGGTCCTCGACTACAGGAAGATAGACATGGGGTTCAGGAGGGCCCCGAGGATACCGCTGGTCTACAGGAGGGGCGAGGTCGTCGACCTCCACCTGAGGCTACCCGGCTGGCTCAGGGGGGAGGCGATCGCCGTCGACCCCGAGGAGAGGGTGGTCGTCACGTTGGTCGGCGTCGAAGACTACACCCCGAGGAGGGTCAGGGCCAGAGTCGTCGAGAACCAGGACGGGATCTACATTGCCAAGCCGCTGGACTAGGCCTGCTGGGAGGCGGCCGGCTCGAGGTCGTCACGCCCGGTAGGAGAGCGTAACAGGGTAGTACACGCACACTCCTTGCTCGTTGCCGAGGGAGCAGTACTCCAGCAGCATGTTCAGGACGCCGCTACTACCCGCAGTCGCGTAGCCCGTTAAATTGGCGACGACGTACCCGCCCGCTGGTAGTAGGACAAAGCTCGTCGAGGTCGTCTGCGCGACGCCGTTGACTACTGTGATAGGCGTGGAGTACCCGCCGGGTGAGTGGAGAGTGATATAGGCTGTTAAACCGGTTAGGTTACTACTAGAGTTTGCGACATAACTATGAGTGTTAGGGTCACAAGTAACAGCAGTACGGTATATTTTCCCGGCCTTGGTCGTGTACTGAAGGCTAGCCCAGACGGCACCGCATTGTCAAACCCTCGGTGGCCGCAACTCAATGGTTATCCCAGCCCTGTCAGAGCTAGTTTTTACAAAACAACCCCTACTTGTACAATTCTCGTCGTGAACGCTATTAAAAGTCTCTAGGCTATATGGGGTGGTCCTCCTTAGTAGTTCTCTGTGGTGTTGGGATGGAGGCGTTGATTTTCGACTACGACGGCACTCTCAGCCCCATTGACGCCCCGAGGGAGAGGGCCCTCCCCTCCCGCGAGCTCGCGTCCGTGCTGGAGGGCCTCTCCGAGAAGTTCCTCCTAGGCGTCGCTACAAGTAAGGACTACTGGTTTGTGAAGGAGAGGGCGCCGTGGGCTAGGCTACTGGGCTTGGTCACCGGGCTCGAGGTCGTGGCGGGCGACTACTACCTGCTTGCGAGGGAGGTGGTTGAGAGGGGGAGATCGGAGGGGCTCGAGAGGCTCGTGCACAGGTACCCTTGGGAGAAGTGCGTCTTCGTTGAGGAGAAGAGGTCGCTGGAGAAGAGGCTACTGGGCGTGTCTATAGACTACAGGGCTTGCGGTAGCGAGCCCGAGGGGCTGGGCTCGTTCCTCGACGAGGCCGAGAAGAGCGGGTTGTACGTGCTGAGGTACCGGGGCAGCCCGTTCGTCGACGTCTACGCGGCGAGGCCCGACAAGTCGAGGGTTATAGACGTGGCGCGGAGGCTCTTGGGGGTCGGGAGGGTGTACTACTTCGGCGACAGCGAGAACGACGTGCCAGCCTTCGAGAAGGCGGACGTGAAGGTCCTCGTCCTCCACGAGTACAACAGGCACATGGTTAGAGTTTTAAATTTCGACTACATAGTCGGGTTCGAGGACCTACACAGGTGGCTTACGGATGTTCTTCTCCACTAGCGTCCTCTTAGACTACGTAATAGCCACCCTGATACTACTGGCAATAGTCATCGTCACCTACGTCATCGGCAGGCTCGTGAAGTACTTCATAACCTACATGGCGGGGAAGACAGGCTTCTCGGACTGGATGATAAAGTTCCACCTGGGGAGGGCGATCCTGAGGTCGGGCATGACCGTAGGCGAGTTCTTTGGTAGGGTCTCGATGTGGGTCGTACTGGTCGCTGGAACCCTGCTCGGCCTCGCCACGTGGTTCAGCCTCGTCAACAACACTGCCGCCGCGGCTGTGATACTGGACATAGTAAACGTCTACGTCTTCGGCTTCGTGAAGGCCTTCATCGTGATAGTCGTGGGCTTCGTCCTCGTCGACGCCTTCGTAGGCTACGTGTACAAGGGCGGCGAGCCCGGCGGGACGCTCGAGTTCCTCACCCCCGTAGGGGAGTACCTCAGGCTACTCTTCTACTTGGCGGTGCTGGTCTTCGCGCTCGACGTCGGCGGGCTAAACGTGAAGACACTGACGCAGATACTCATCCCGGTTGTTTGGGGCCTGACAGTGATAATGATCATCCTAACGGTGGGCAAGATCGTCTCCGACATTCTTGGCAGGGTCAAGAAGTAATGAACTTCGCGAGCATAATGTACCAGTCCTCTGCGAGCAAGGGCCAGGAGCTAGTCGCGGAGCGCATGGTCAAGTTCGCGAAGAGGCTCGGCCTGGAGGCCTGGTACATCACTAGCATATACCACGACGGCATCCCTGTGGTGAGCGAGAGAGAGGCGGAGCTGACCGGTAAGAACTACGTGGTCTACAGCGAGGACCCCGCTATAAGGCTCCCAACCATAAGGGTGGCGAGCTACAAGACGACCTGGCCCCCGAGGAGGATTGTGTTCAGGGACTTCGTCACGGTACTCAACAACATAGACAGGGAGCTGGGCCTAGACTTCGTCGTGACCCACTCGACCCTGTGGAACGGGCCGGAGGAGACCGCTAGGTGGATCCTCTGGAAGAAGCTCATGAAGAGCCTTGGCGAGAGTATACCCCCGACAGTCATGGGCCACATGAGCCACTACCAGCCCCCCGACCCTCTCAGGTACTCCCTCGTAGAGAGGACCTACAGGATGGCCTGGAACACGACAGCACTACCGTCCATCTTCAAGGCCAGCTCGATGATCATAGTTCTCACCCCCCTTGAAGCTGAGGATATGGTCACCATGGGCGCCCCACCGGACTCCATACACTTGTTCCCGGGAGGCCTCGACGACGACTTCGCGGAGCTCGTGGACAGGGCTGACGCGAGGTCCTTCAGGGAGAAGTACGGGATACCCGAGGACGCCAGGGTGGTCGCCTACTTGGGGACTGTCGAGTACAGGAAGAACCCCCTGGCCGTTGCGAAGATCGCGAGGCATTTCAAGGACAGGCGGGACGTCTTCTTCGTGATAGCTGGTAGACCGGGAGACCAGTGGGAGGAGGTGAAGAGGGCTGTGAGAGGCCTGAGGAACATTGTGTTGACAGGGGAGTTGAGGGACGATGAGAAGGCGGCGCTGGTCAAGACCTCGTACCTGAACATCATAATGTCGCGGATGGAGGGCTTCGGCCTCACACAGCTCGAGTTCATGTACGGCGGGGTCCCAGTGGTGACCTCGGCGGTGTACGGGCAGAAGTGGTTGGTGAGGAACGGGGT
>NZ_JBMFLY010000029.1:0-13541 GCF_049970955.1 Thermogladius sp.
AGGAGATGTCGAGAAACGCCCGCGAGAGAGCGCGTGGGTTCCTTTTCAGCAAGTTGATGAGGGAGCTCGTAGAAAGGGCCAGGGCCGCCCTTGGCAGGTAGCCCCCCTCGCTCGCGGGCTAACCGTTATTTACCGGGGCTGACAATACAGGGGGGGGAGGGCATGCTTTGAGGAGGACTCTGCTGGTCTTCATCCTGCTGAGCCTAGTGTCGCTAATGGCCGACGTGGTCTACGAGGGTGGCAGGAGCGTCAGCGGGGCTTTCCTGGAGTCGCTGAAGACGCCGCAGGTCATGGTCGGCTTGATAGGCCTCGGCGAGTTCGTGGGGACGTTGCTCAGGTTCCTCAGCGGCCTCCTCGCAACCTACATAGGCTCCTCGGCCGCGCTGTGGGCTCTAACGGTGACGGGCTACGCCGTGACGTGCCTGAGCATACCCCTCCTCGCGTTCGCCACCTCGTGGTGGCAGGCAGTCCTGCTCTACACCGTGGACAGAGTGGGTAAGGGGCTGAGGACGCCGGCCAGGGACGTGATACTCTCCGAGGTAGCGGAGCCGTTAGGTGTAGGGAAGGGCTTCGGGGTACACGAGCTCCTCGACCAGGTAGGGGCCTTCGCCGGCCCCCTAATAGTGGTGGCGGGCCTCAGCCTGGGTGGTTACCCGCTAGCCTTCAGCCTCTTGTTCGCCCCGGGCCTAGTCGCCATAGCGCTCGTGGTCTCCTCGGCGGCTCTCTACCCTCGTGTGAGGAGTGTGGTGAAGAGGAGTGTGAGGGCGGGCATGAGGGAGCTCGGCCAGAGGTTCTGGCTCTACACCGCCTCGATCAGCTTTCTCGGCCTCGGCTTCATACACTGGTCCGTGGCGTCCTACCTCTACAAGACATGGGGGCTCATGAGCGACGTCGAGGTGGGGCTAGCCTACACAGCCGCCATGCTCGTCGACGCTGTAGTCGCAGTCCCTCTCGGGGCCCTCTACGACAAGTACTCGTTCAAGACCCTCCTCGTACTCCCAGCACTCTCGTCGCTGTTCGCGCTCCTCCTCTCCTCGAGGCAAAGGGTGCTAGCCCTCCTGTCCTCACTGGCTTGGGGTATCGTGATGAGCGGCGAGGAGAGCATTGTGAGAGCAGGGCTGGTCGGGGTGGTGGACAGGAGTCTCAGGCCCCTGGCCTACGGGCTGCTCAGCGTGCTCTTCGGCCTCTCCTGGATGGTAGGCGGCTTCGTCGTACTCGTGCTCGCCGCCTCCTCCCCGAGCCTGGTGGCGGTCTTCAGCCTCCTCTCGAGCACTGTCTCGGCAGTCCTACTGCTACGCCTCGTCCGGCTCGAGAGCCGGGGTTGAGGAGTAGGACAGGCGACGTCCGTTGGGGGACCTCCTCACCGCTCGGCCGCTCGACGGCTCTTCATCCAGTGTTGAAAACCCCTTTCCGAGGATTTAAAGGTCCCCGCCGGCCAGGCTACGGCAGACCTCTCTCAGTGTAGCGGACTCGACCACGACGTAGTACTCCTTCCCGCTCGTACCGATCTCCACAGCCCTTAGGAGGGCTCTCAGCTCCTCCCCCGGCATACACTTGAGTAGGTACTCGAGGGCCCGGCTCAACTTGTCGAAGTCGGCTGTAGGAGTGAAGCGCCTGTACAACCCGCGGAGCGATATGGTCACCCTCTTCTGCCCCGTTACCTCCACAGCCGAGACGAGGGCTCGGCAACGAGAGGACAAGTAGTCGTGGAGGGCTTTCACGACCAGTTCCTTGGCTTCCGAGACCAGCTCCTCGCGACACTCCGAGCTCACCGCACACCCCCTCACCCGCTACTGCACGGCTAAGCCCTACCCCGGACTCGAGAGCGCGTTGTACATAGCCGAATGTCTACTACATACTCGTTTATATATCCTCCCAGTAATAGTTGTTAGGTAGGTTAAACAAAAGGTGTTAACATGTTCCGTGTGACGATGAAGGAGGACCTGAACGAGCAGGACTACTACCTTGAGGTGGAGGCCCCCCACGTCTCCAGGCACTGGAGGCCAGGCCAGTTCGTGATAATCGTGACCCACGAGAGGGGTGAGCGCGTCCCCCTGTCGGTCGCAACTATCAACGGTGGTAGGGTGGGGATGTTCATTAAGAAGCTGGGGAAGACCTCGGTTGAGCTCTACAGAGATTTCAAGGTGGGGAGCTCGCTGTACGCTGTAGCGGGCCCTCTAGGTAGGCCCCTGAAGCTGGAGAGCTACGGGACAGTCGTGCTGGCGTCAGACGCCGTCTGCGGCCACGCCGAGCAGCTGGGTCTCGCCCAGGAGCTCGCCAAGCTGGGCAACAAGGTGATATCGATCCAGACCTTCAAGACCGAGAAGGAGGTGTACCCCGAGAAGTACTTGGCCAAGAAGTACGTTGACGAGCACTTCATAACGACGCTAGACGGCACGGCCGGGTACAAGGGGCACTACATCGACCTGCTGAGGGAGCTCTTGGCTCGCAGGGAGGTGAAGGCCGTCTTCGCCGGGGGTGTTCTGGCCAACCTCAAGAAGCTCGCCGAGGCGACGGCGGGGCTAAACGTGAGGGTCTACGCTCTCGTTAGGACGATAATGGTGGACGGGACGGGGATGTGCGGGTCTTGTAGAGTCAGGTACAACGGCGTGATAGCCTACGCGTGTAGAGACGGCCCCTGGTTCGACGCCAGGCTGGTCGACTGGGACGACGTCCTGAGGAGGGACGCGAGGTTCAAGAGGCTCGAGAAGATCGCACTGGACAAGTACCTGGCGAGGTGAGCTGTCTTGTCCCGAGTGGTCAAGAAGAGGTTTACACCTAAGGTCCTGCCCGTAAGCGAGAGGCTGAGGAGCTTCGGCGAGGTGGTCTTGGGCTACGACTACGAGACCTCTGTTAGGGAGGCCTCGAGGTGCCTCCGCTGCCCCCTCTGGTTCGCCCCGTGCTCGAAGGCGTGCCCGTTGAGGGTCAAAGTCCCGGCCTTCCTAGAGTACATTGCCAAGGGGGACCTCGAGGCGGCCGCCAGGAAGGTCTACGAGGACAACCTCTTCCCCTCCATAACGGGCAGGGTCTGCCCCCAGGAGTGGTTCTGTGAAGGCAGCTGCGTAGTCTCCAAGATAGGCGAGAGCGTCTCCGTCGGCCTCCTCGAGAGGTACGTCGGAGACTACGCGAGGGAGAACGGACTGGACGAGAAGATCCTGGCAGAGATGGTCTCTAAGAACAGCGGGGTCAAGGGGAGGGTAGCGGTGGTAGGCTCGGGCCCCGCCGGGCTGTCAGCGGCCGGCTGGCTTAGGTTGAGAGGTTACGAAGTCGTCGTATACGAGGCCCTCCACAGGCCCGGGGGTGTGCTGGCGTACGGGATACCCGAGTTCAGGCTGCCCAGGGGCGTCCTAGACCACGAGATCAAGAAGGTCGAGAACCTAGGCGTCGAGATCAGGCTGAACCACGTGGTGGGGAAGACCGTGCTGCTGAGCGAGCTCTTGAGCGAGTACGACGCCGTCTTTATCGGCAGCGGCGCCGGTACACCCAAGCTACTCGACATCCCGGGCGTCGACTTGAACAACGTCTACACGGCTAACGAGTTCCTCACCAGGGTCAACCTGATGAGGGCGCACCTCTTCCCAGAGTGGGACACACCGATCAGCGTCGGGAAGACCACGTTGATAATCGGGGGAGGTAACACCGCCATGGACGCGGCGAGGGTAGCTCTGAGGCTGGGCAGCAAGCCGGTCGTCGTCTACAGGAGGGACAGGGAGGACATGTTGAAGACGGCTAGGAGGGACGAGGTGCTGCACGCGGAAGAGGAGGGCGTGGAGTTCAGGTACTACCTGCAGCCGGTCGAGTTCCTCGGCGACGAGAACGGCTTCGTTAAGGCTGTGAGGTTCGAGGTAATGGAGCCCCTCAACGAGCTCGACGAGAGGGGCAAGAAGAAGATCGTCGGGACTGGTAGGTACGTCGAGATCCCCGCGGACACGGTGGTCATAGCGATAGGGCTGGAACCCAACAGGTTGCTCATGGAGGAGAGCGGGCTGAAGTTCAACGAGGACGGGACGATAGCCGTAGACGACCACCTCATGACGAGCCTGCCCGGCGTGTTCGCGGGGGGCGACGCTATAAGAGGCGAGTCGACGGTCGTCGAGGCCATGGCAGACGGGAAGAGGGCTGCGGAAGAGATAGACCTGTACGTGAGGAGGAAGAAGGGGCTAGCGTAGGGCACTTTTCTCGTACAGCTCTCTATTGAGTATTTTCGTCAACGCCATCAGGGTGGCCAGCCTCGACAGCTCGGACCTCACTACTACGTGCCTGGTCAGGAGCGAGATGAAGCCGGTCTTCTCCCCTATGTTCTCCGTCCTGTAGAGGTTGTCGACGATCTCCTCCAGCTCCCTGAACCTCCCCGACAGTATCTCGTCGACGAACCACGTCGGGACTGGGAAGGAGGGGGAGAACCCTAGCGACTCCCCGAGCTCCCTCGAGATGACGTACGCGGCCTCGACGTCGAAGTAGGTCGAGCCAAACCTGTAGAAACCCGCCTCGACACCCGTGCTGAAGTCGCAGTCCCCGCTCATCGCCAGCCTCGCCCGCAGCTCCGCTCCCCTGACGATCACGTCGAGGCCGATCGGCTGTGGCGGCAGGCCGGTCTCCACCTTCACTGCTCTAACGTCGGAGACGGGGAAGTAGCTCTGGAAGGCGCTCACGACCCCCCGCACCTTAGACGGGTTCACGCTACCTATGCACAGCCTGATCCCCAGACACCACCACCCGGGGTCAGGCGCTCTTCGCCCTCTCTGCGTAGAAGGCCTTGCCCAGCTCGTAGGCCTTGACGGAGACCTCTCCCGCCCTCCCCGGGAGCACGCTCTTGATAGCCTCGTACACGACGTCGTCGGCGAAGAGGCGTGCGTGCGCGTTGAAGACCCCCAGCATAACCACGTTGATGGCCCTGGCCGAGCCGGCCCTCACTGCTAGGTCCCTGGCGGGGACCACTAGGAGCTTCTCGCCCAGAACCTCTCTCAGCGACCTTAGGACGCTCTCCCTCGTCCAGGCCGGGCTAGGGCTGAGGCTGGCGCTGACCGGCGGCTTGTACTCGTCGGCTGCGAAGACGACTCCGGTGTCGCGGAGGTACCTCGTGGCCCGCACGGTCTCGAAGAGCTCCAGGCCGATGATGTAGTCCGCCTCGCCCGGGCCGAATATTGGCGACTGGACGTCCTCGCCGACTCTCACGAAGCTGAGAACGCTGCCGAACCTCTGCGCCATCCCCAGCGTCTCTCCAGTCCTCGCGCTGAGCCCCTGCCTCACAGCGGCCACGGCCATTATCCTCGACAGCGTCAGCCCGCCCTGCCCGCCTACCGAGGATATGAGGATGTTGAACACCCTGCTCAAGCCCCGCCCACCTCGACTATAGCCTTGTACGGGCAGAACCTAGCGCACAGACCGCAGCCTGTGCAGTCGTCCTCCACGATCTTCGCCTTCCCGTCCTCGATGTAGAGTGCTGGGCAGCCAGTCACGTTGACGCACGCCCTGCAACCCGTGCACTTGTCCTCTATAACCCTGTACTTCTTGACGGTCTTGAGCTGCCTGACCTCCATTAGTCGGCACGGGTGTTGGGCTATTAAGACCTTGACGCCCGGCCTCTTGATCATGGACGCCACCGTCTCGGCCATCTTGTTCAAGTCGTAGGGGTCTACTACCGCTACCTCGTCCACCCCGATAGACTTGACGAGCTCGACTATGTCCACTCTCTTGGCCTGTCTACCCGACTCTGTGACCTCCCAGGCGGGCGTAGACTGGTGCCCCGTCATGGCTACAACCCTGTTGTCCAGGATTAGCACCAGCACGTCGACGCGCTTGTGGACGGCCTCTATTAGAGACGGTATACCAGCGTGGAAGAAGGTCGAGTCCCCGATAGTGGCTACCACGGGCTTGTCGTAGCCGGCCACCTTGAGCCCGACGGCCATCGATATGCTCGCTCCCATGCTGTGCTCGGTCCAGATCGCCTCGATAGGCCTGTTCACGCTGAGCGCGTAGCACCCGATGTCGCCGAAGACCGGGACCTCGCTGAGCTTGTACCCGGCCCTTGCTATACCTAGCTTCAGCGCTATATAGCTGAAGGCGTGCGGGCAGCCCGGGCAGAGAGGGGGAGGCCTCTCGGGCACTCTCACGTCCGGGGCCTGCGCGGAGTCCTGCACCTGCGGTAGACCAAGCCACCTGTACAAGGCCCCCCTCACGAGGGACGGGTTAAGCTCGCCCTCCAGCGGGAGGAGGCCTTCCTCCTTCCCCACCACCTCGGCGTCGAGTTTCTCCTCGTACGCGAGCTTCTTGACCTCGGCCTCGAGGTAGGGGTCCAGCTCCTCGACAACGATCACCCTCCGGCAGCCAGACAGGTTCTCCGCGAGGAACTTCCTGGGGACCGGGTACAGCTGGTCCACCCTAAGGACCTTGACTCGGGCCTCCCCGAGCCCTCTGAGGGCCTCGTAGACGTAGTTGTAGGCGACGCCCTCTGTGACCACGCAGTACTCGCCCGAGCCCTCCACTTTGTTGAAGCCGAGGCTAGACGCGACCTCTTCGACCCTCCTCAAAACACTGTTCAACCAGGCGTGCCTCTCCAGGTTCCACTTCATCCCGGCCCTCACGAACCTCGGGGGGTCCTTCTTGAAGGACGGTCTCACGTCGCGCTCCTCGACCTCGCCTAGGACCACGTCGCCCACCGCGTGGTTGAGCCTGGTCGTCGTCCTGAAGATGACCGGTAGCTTCAGCTCCTCGCTGACCCTGAACAGCCTCTTCACGGTGTCCTTGGCCTCCTGCGGGGTTGACGCGGTGAACATGGGGAGTTTCGAGAGCTTAGCGTACCACCTACTGTCCTGCTCCGTCTGCGTGGTGTGAGGGCCTGGGTCGTCCGCAACCAGTATCACCAGCCCGCCCTCGACGCCCGAGTAGGCAGCCGAGAGCACGGGGTCGCTGGCTACGTTCAGGCCCGGGGCCTTCATCGTGACCAGCGCCCTTACGCCGCCTATAGCGGCTCCGTAGGCTATCTCGAAGGCGACCCTCTCGTTGACAGCCCACTCCACGTAGATCGGGAGACCCCTCCCCTCCTCGTGGAAAGTCATGATGACCTCGCTGGAGGGCGTCCCGGGGTAGCCCGTGACCACCCGGACGCCGGCCTCCCACGCCCCCCTCGCAATAGCCTCGTTACCCATCAGCGCGAGACGGGTTCCGGGTGGTAGGTAGAACAGGCTCTCGTGTAAAGGAGACCACCCATAGTCTAAGGATTTAAGAGCGGAGTAAAATAACTTCTGTAGACGCGGATGATGACCTTTCGGTCGCCTTGACCAGATGAAAGGAATTCCTCCCTCTGAAGGCCCTACGCGGGTTCCGCTCTCACGGCACGTACCTGCCCCTTATCGGCACCACCAACCCGCACCTCGGGCACTTGTACTTCCCCTCCTCTAGAACGGCGTTGAAGTGTGTTACCCTGTAACCCGACCTCCTGACCAGCACTTTCCCGCACCTCGGGCAGCGGGTCGTCTCGAGCTCCGGGTCTCCGACGTTCCCCACGTAGACGTAGTTCAGCCCGCTCCTCCTAGCGTACTCCCTTATCTCAAGGAGCTTGCTGAGCGGTGTGGGGGGCTCCCTCCACCTGTGGGCCGGGTAGTACCTGTTGATGTGGAGGGGGACGTCGGGGCCGAGGAGGTCGAGGTGCCTGTCCACTATCCACTTGTAGCACTCCTCGCTGTCGTTCGTGTTTGTCACAACGAGGTAGACCATCTCGACGTGCGCGCCTAGGTCTAGTGCCGCCCTCGCGTTCCTGAAAACCACCTCGTGGTGTATCCCCTTGAGCGCCCTCGTCATACCCGGGCAGCCCTTGATGTCGGCCGAGAACCCGTCGACGCCGGCCTCTACCAGCTTCCTGAGCGCGCTCTCTGTGTAGTACATGTTGGTGACCACCATTGAGTAGAGCCCCCTCTCTCTAGCGAGTAGAGTGACGTCGACGACGTAGTCGAACTGTGTAGCGGGCTCGTTGAAGCTCGCCGATAACCCGTCTGCCCCGCTGACGAGGGCGAGCTCCACCAGCCGCTCGGGCGGGGTGACCTCGCCGTGCTCCGGTGGTCTAGCGTAGCTCAAGTGGTCGTTCTGGCACCAGGGGCAGTAGAAGTTGCAGCCGTAGTTGCTGTAGGTCAGTGCCAGGGAGTTAGGCCAGTAGTGGAACAGGGGCTTGATCTCGATCGGCCTGACCTCGACTGCGCTCAGCTTCCCGTATCCCGTCGCGTAGAGGACGCCGCCCACGTTAGTGTAGTTCCAGCAGGCCCCACGCCCACCGGGGGGTATAGTACACCTCCTTTCGCAGACGAGGCACCTAGCGTAGCCGTCTCGCAGGGGCTCCTGAAGCCTCGCCCGCGGGGGCCATGGACGGTCTAAACCGCCTACCCTTGTGTCGACGCTAGACCACCCGGCTTGCCGTCACTCTTATATTACCCGGTCACCGGTATTAACTCGTCCTGGGAACCGTATTGGGGCAGACAAGCGTCGAGACCGCTCCGTGGCACTCGCTGAGCGTGGAAGAGGTTCTTGAGAAGCTGGGGTCGAGCCTCCGGGGTCTGAGCGAGGAGGAGGCGGAGAGGAGGCTCCAGGCCTACGGCCCGAACATCCTCGAGGCCAAGCGGAAGCACCCGGCCCTGATCTTCGCGAGGCAGTTCACGAACGCCCTGATACTGATCCTCGTGGCCGCCAGCGTGATCTCGGGGCTTTTAGGGGAGATCTTAGACGCTGCCCTGATCCTCGCCGTGGTCTTCGTCATGGGCGTTATGGGCTTTGTCCAGGAGTACAGGGCCGAGAGAGCGCTCCAAGAGTTGCGGAAGCTCGCGTCGCCGACAGCCAAGGTCGTCAGGGGCGGCGTTACCAAGGTCGTGGAGGCCTCTAGGCTGGTGCCGGGAGACATAGTGTTGATAGAGGAGGGGGACAGGGTACCAGCAGACCTCAGGCTTGTATTGAGCGACAACCTCGAGGTGGACGAGTCCTCTCTCACGGGCGAGTCCACTCCAGTCCAGAAGGACCACGAGCAAGTACTCCCGCCCGAGACCCCCCTCGGCGACAGGGTGAACATGGCGTTCATGGGCACTACTGTGGTTCGGGGGAGGGGCAGGGGTGTCGTGGTGGCGACAGGGCCGAGGACGGTGCTGGGGGGTATAACGAGGGCCGTGGAGGAGGCGGAGGAGCAGCCAACGCCCCTAGAGGTGGAGCTGGAGGACCTGGGTAGGAAGGTGGGCTTTGTAATACTCGGGATATCCGGCGTCGTCTTCGCGACTACGCTCCTCGTCGAGAAGACCAGTGTACTGACAGCCCTCCTCGTAGCCATAGCGCTGGCCGTCGCAGCAGTCCCGGAGGGGCTCCCCGCCATTGCGACGGGCCTGCTCGCGATAGGGGCTAGGAAGATGGCGGAGAAGAAGGCCCTTGTGAGGAGGCTGGCCGCCGTCGAGGCCCTGGGCTCGGTCAACGTGATCTGCACGGACAAGACGGGTACTGTGACCAGGGGGGAGATGATGGTCAAGTACCTCTGGACAACAGGCGGCGAGTTCGAGTTCACGGGCGAGGGCTTCAGGGTCGAGGGCGAGGCGAGGCCTATTACGCGAGACGCCGACGATCGCCTGCTCGAGAAAGTGGGCGAGCTGGCCCTAGCACACACCGCTTACACGATAGACGTCGCGGGCCTGGAGAGCCTGGCGACTAGGAAGTCGCCGACCGAGCTGGCCGTCTTCGTGATGGGTGTAAAGGTCGTCGGCCCAGGTAGGGTCGGCGAGGTCAAGGAGAAGTACAGGCTCGTCTCGGAGAACCCGTTCGACCGGTTCAGGAAGATGAGGAGCACGGTGCACGAGCACAACGGCGGCCTAGTCTCCGTGGTCACCGGCGCCCCCGAGGTGGTACTAAAGAACTCCGCGTACATCTTGCGGCCCTCGGGCGAGGAGGCGATTACGCCACTAGACGTGGAGACGGTCATGAAGAGGATCGAGTACTACTCTTCGCAGGGGTTCAGGGTGCTCGGCATCGCGTACAAGAGGCTGTCAGGCGAGGGGGACGACCCCGAGAGCGGCCTCGTCTTCGCCGGCTTGATGGCTATCATAGACCCTCCACGCGAGGGTGTGAGGGAGGCTGTCGAGGAGGCCAAGAGGATGGGTGTGAGGACGGTCATGGTCACGGGGGACCACAAGCTCACAGCCATGGCCGTTGCGAGGATGATCGGCCTCGAGGTAGGCGAGGACAACGTCCTAGAGGGCTGGCAACTAGACAGGATGAGCGACGAGGAGCTCGAGAGGGTAGTTGACAAGGTCGTCGTATACGCGAGGGTAACGCCCGAGCACAAGCTGAGGATCGTAAGGGCGCTGAAGAAGAGGGGGTACAGGGTCGCCATGACAGGGGACGGCGTGAACGACGCCCCAGCGCTCAAGGAGGCCGACGTAGGGGTCGCGATGGGGGTCAGGGGGACGGACGTCGCCAAGGAGGTCTCCCAGCTGATACTACTAGACGACAACTACGCTACGATCGTGGAGGCGATAAAGATGGGGAGGTGGATATACGAAAACCTGAAGAAGCCGATCTCCTACCTACTCTCCTGCAACCTCGGCGAGGTCGGCTCCGTCTTCGGCGCAGAGCTCCTAGGCCTGCCCTACATCCTCGAACCGGTCCACCTCCTCTGGATCAACGTGACGACAGACGCCTTACCAGCCCTCGCACTGGGCCTAGAGCCCCCCGAGCCGGGCCTCTACACGAGGCCGCCCAGGCCGAGAGGGGCGAGGCTGGTAACAGGGAAGAAGCTGCTCTACTACACCCTCACCGGTTTAGTCATAGCGGCCTTCACGATAGGGCTGTTCGCCCAGTCCCTATCCAAGGGGCTCGAGTACGCCAGGACGGTCGCCTTCACCACGATAGCCCTCTCAGAGTTCGGTAGAGCGATGGCCTCGCGTAGCGAGCGGCACTCGCTCTTCAGGCTGGCCTGGAACAAGTGGCTGCCGCCGGCGCTCCTGGCCTCGCTGGGGCTCCAGTTGATCGTCTTGTACACCCCGCTCAACAGCCTGTTCCACGTAGTGCCGTTAGGTCCGGTCGAACTAGCGGTCATAGCCTTCTTACCGTCGGCAGCGATAATACTGATAGACGAGGTTAGGAAGAAAGTGTGGGTCTTCGACTAAACGCTGCCCGCCCATGTCGGGGGATTATAAGCCGTCTTGGCGGGATAGTTAGAGTAGTGATGAAATGCACCTCCACGGACCGGTGAAGTGAAGAAAAGGGCTGAGCCCGGCCCGTTAGGCCAACCCGCAGCCCTATTCTGTGGCTTGTCCCCTAGATTAAGCGTTGCGTACTCGTGGTCGCTGGCATCCCGAACGCTCTACCCTCCAAAGACTTATATCCTCGCGCCGACAAATTTACTCTAATGAGGGTGTTGTATGAATAGGGCGCTCGTCCTCGCTATAGTGCTCGCAGTCCTATTGGTCTCGGTTACACCGCCGAGTTACGCCTCGTACAAGCCTCCGGCGTCTAAAGTCGTACTACTGAGCATAGACGCGCTCAGGTCGGACATGGTCTGGGACATGCTGTTGAACAGGTCGGTCTTCGCCACCGAGTTGCCCGGGTTCAGGTACATCTTCGAGCACGGCTACTTGGCTAGGGGGATGGTCGTCAGCTTCCCGTCCTCGACCGCTGTGAGCCACGCAGTGATATCCACGGGCGCCCCACCGGGCGTCACAGGCATCACGGGCAACGCCATCCACCTGCCCGGGACACCGCTGACCGCGACCGTCTCCGGTTTCAACGGCTCCATGCTCTTGGCCGAGCCCCTCTGGATGGCCGTGGATAGACAGGGCCTTAAGGCCGTGGTGGCCGCCTTCCCGCAGAGCGACCCGTGGGCTTGGGAGGGGAAGATGAGGAGCTCGATGGTGTTCAACCCCTACGACTCCTTCATGGGCCCGCCGTCCTACTCGGCCCTCTACACGACCAACCGCTCGGTCCCCGCCGCCTACTACGTGAACGTGACGGAGGCCTCCGGCTGGACCGGTAGTTTGCCCGGGCTCACCGTGTACAAGGCCTGGGAGGCTTCGTTCACGTTCGGCGACGAGACATGGTACTTCTACATAGTAGACACCACCGGCTCGGGCACCCCCGACAGGGTCGCTATAGTCCCGAGGTCTAAGGACCTGAGTAACGCCCTGGCTGTCCTGCGAGAGGGGGAGTGGAGCAAGCCCCTGAACACGACCCTCGTCTACAAGGGGAACACCTACGTTGTAGCGCCGCTCTTCAAGGCCCTCAACCTCTCCTTGACAAACTTCAGGGTGTACAGGAGCCTCACGAGGCCGTTTGAGACCGCAACTAGGTGGTTCAGCAATAGGGATGTTGCCTGGAGGGTTTGGAACGAGGTCGTGACGAAGACGGGTATGATAACGGACGGCGACTACTTCGGCCTTGCAAACGGCTGGTACGACGAGGACACCTACATGGAGACGGTCTACTTCGCGAACAGGTTCTTCATGGAGTTCACGAGGTGGCTTATCAAGAACACGGACTGGAACCTCCTGATGACCTACACCCCGATAGTAGACAACGTCTACCACCAGTTCCTCGGCCTGACAGACCCGAGCATGCCCTACTACGACCCGAAGACAGCACCCAAGTACGTCAACTACGTGAAGCAGGCTGTGAAGTGGGCTGACGAGTTCGTACAAATGATACTCACGGAGGTCGACCTCTCGAACACGGCGGTCATCGTTGTGTCGGACCACGGCCAGTGGCCTGTGGCCAAGCTGGTGTACGTGAACAACATTCTCGAGAACGCCGGCCTCTTGAAGAGGAGTGGCGGAGTAGTCCTACTGAACGAGACGGTTGCGTGGTACAACGGGTTCAACCAGGTATTCATCAACTTGAAGGGTAGGGAGGCAGGCGGGATCGTAGACCCTTCAGACTACGACAGGGTTGTCGCAAAGGTCATGGACGTCCTAGCCTCTGTCAGAGACCCCGTGACCCAGGAGCCGGTGTTCAGCGTGGTCATGAAGAAGAGCGAGGCAGCGGCCTTCGGTCTCTGGGGTGACAGAGTCGGGGACGTGGTTATCAGCACGAAGCCCGGCTACGCCCCATTGGGAGGCTTCTCCCCTACCGGGAGCCCGTTTGTCAACGTAGTCCCGCTGAAGACCATTACCGCTAACCACCAGGACCTGCCCTACTACCCCGAGCTCTACGCGGTCTTCGCCGCTGTGGGGGCCGGCGTCGGGCACGGCGTCCTCGGGCTGGTCCAGTCCACTAGCGTAGCGCCGACTATTGCCGCGCTACTCGGCATACAGCCACCGCTGAACTCTACTGGGACCCCACTACCGATAATGAGCCCCGTATTCACAGTGTCGGTGGAGACGAAGACGGAGACGGTCACCTCTTACGTAACGTCTACAGTAACAATGTGGCAGACTCTAACCCAGACGAGCACTAGGACCGAGACCTCTGTCAGCCTCGTGACCGTTACGGAGAGGTACACCGACCCCGTTTACGTAGGCTCGCTAGCGGCTATCGCGGTAATCGGGTACGTCGCCGTCCTCCTAGCTAGGAGGAAGATCAAGTAG
>NZ_JBMFLY010000030.1:0-12308 GCF_049970955.1 Thermogladius sp.
GTCGTACGCAGTGTAGCTTACGACCTTCTCGAGGAAGAAGCTGGGAAAGAGGGGTACCAGAGTTAAGAAGAGGGCTCGGCCTACAATAGCCGATGCGAATAGGGCTAGCAGGGAGCCTGCCAGCGATCTAACCCACAGGGACTTGACTATGCTCCAGAGGTACCTGTAGGCACCCCACCTTACTTCTCCGTCGTAGTGTACTATGAAGCACGAGAGAGCCGGCATGAGAAAGAAGATCGCCAAAACAAGGAACCCTAGAATCGGCGAGAGGATAACCCCCACGATAAAGAACGAGACAACGGGGTCGATCAACCTCCTAATACCGAAGGCTGACAACAGGATTCCCACTAGAGAATACATGGTATACGGCGCGAACGCGAAGGCAGTGTTCCTCACTATACGTATCACTACGGGTGGCACGAGCGCCTCCTCCCTAGCGGCCATGTATAGCGGGAGGGGCAGGAGAAGGATTGGGAGTAAGAGTGCCAGGGTGAACTCAAGACCCGTCGCGTATGGTAGCACTCTGTCGTCTTGGAACGCTAGTAAGTAGCTCTTAATCACGAACGAGTATGCGTAGGATGCGGGCAGAACAAGCAGAGCGACGACCCCGATGTACTCGAGAATGTTTAGTAGTAGCCTGGGACTACTACCAGGCATTGAATACACCATATACACCAATAGGCTCATAGTACTCTGGGATGGGAGGGGGCGACAAGTACACACTCACGGGAAACTCGCCGAGCTTCCTCCCGTTCACGCTACCCGACACGTAGATGACGTACGATCTGTTGGACGGGATAGCGACTTCTCCAGAGATCAATAAAATCCTAGCCGAGGCCCATTCAACAGTTTGGAAGGCTGGGGACCACTCGTAGAGAACGTAGTAGAACTGTCCGTCGCTCCACGTACGAAGGTTGTCCCCGCTAACATTCCCCGATCTGATGTCCAATAGTATACCAAGAATGGTGAAAACGATATCACCAAACAACGCGACGCCCGAACTGATTTTTCCAGCGTACTCCAGGACGTTAAAGACGAAAGATATCAGAGAGTGTGTAATACCAGCTAGCTGTACGGCAGTCTCTCCCCCTCCTATTGAAGCACCCGACTTAAAGAAGGAAGAGGGGACGACGTATTGGGCCATCTCGAGGGGCATCCTGATTCGTAGGTTTATCGAGTTTACGCCGGTGACGCGATTACTTGTTCTCACCCCTGAGGCCTTTATCTCAAAGATCAGACCCGAGAATTCTATTGTGACCATACCTAGATTACCCCCCGCCAAGCTAACGCCAAGTATGGTTGTGGGATGATCAACAATTCTCAGGTCGCTCTCTATCGCCTGCGCGAACACCTGGATTGAAGGGGGTTTGGCGGTTATCCAGGGGCGTGGGTTGTAGGGGTTCCACACCTCTGGAGCGTACCACTCTTCGACCCAGGCGTCGACGTACGCCCTTATATACGACTGAGAGCCGTAAACGTCTGTCGCGTTAACTGTAATAGTCAGGAGAGGTCCCGCCGCCATCTCGAAATACGCGAGGGCTAGCTCGATTGGTATCTCGGTGTAGGTGTCCGCCATGTATACGCCCCCTACGAGGCGGCTGGACACAGTCTTGTTGGCGTAAAGCCAGTTGTCGACATATATGGCCACCCAGCCGCTGAACGGTGTTGGAGTACCAAAGGGGCCGACGTCGACTAGTACGACCCTGACCTTTACACTACCGTTGCCCGTAGCGTAGTTCAAGTACTGCCCGTTGATAAGCGTAGACGACAGCGAGATAGTGTAGGGCACGTAGAAGTAGGCCCCCGCGTCCCTGAAGTAGCTGCTGGTGTTGGAAGGCAGTATGCTGGACTGGACTCCTGTGGACAAGACCTGCACGGCTCTCCTCGTCTGTGGTATCGGCATTTCGGGGTAGAGCTTCTCCACGTAGACGGTCAGCGTCCTAAGCGAGATGTTCCCCCCGCTCTGTAACGTGCCCGACGATTTCACCCACGTGTTCAACGAGATGTCTACGCTCAAATTACCGTAGTAATCGACGTTGGACGGGTACAACGTAATAAGGGTCGGCGTTGTAGGGGCCTCGAAGAACAAGTCTTTCGACTCGAGTATGCTCAAAACCCGGCCTGTCGCGGGGTCGACGTTCTTGAGCACATACTTCACCTCTAAGACGCTACCGGGGCTAACCGCCGAGAACTTGATATTCAGCTTCACATTGTAGACGTAGGGACCTAGATAGACGGAGTCGTAGGAGACGCCCCCCGCCAAATACTTCGCGAACTCGGGCGGTACGAGCGGGTAGACAAACTGATAGAGCTGGCTTGGCCCGCCACCGCCCCCAATAACGATCAGGCCTTGACTACTCACCGACTCTGTACTGTGCTCGCTGTCAGGGAGCACAGCGCTAATGGAGTTTTTCTTGAGGTCTACGACAAACCCCTTAAAGTGCTCTTCCTTGACTATCTTAACCGACGAGAACACCCCCTTCTCAACAGCGTACTTCAGAGTTTGGAGGACGTCATTATCGAAGACGGCGTTAGAGCCCCTCGGGTCTCTATCACAGTAGAGCCCTAGGGTCATTGGTGCTTGAGCGTACTCTAGCCCCCTAGCGGGGTCGATTACGAGGCTGCCCGGCTCTACCTGTACAATCGCCCTGCTTCTAACCCTGTCTTTCGCGTACTCAACCGGCCATGGGAAGGTCTCTCCTACTCCAGGCTGGTGCGCCGCGTGCTGGTCTTTCCCTGCTTGAGGTACGAGTAGTTGGACCATAAGCACGGTGTCCGCGTCGACCAGGCCGTTTCCGAGTACTGGGATCTCGATCAGCCCCTTTAGCGTACTATTGGACGCGACGAACTCTCTGGGGGCGATGAAGACGCGTCCGTGTACTATGCCCCCGCCCGGTAGATAGGTGACTGCCCTCAGACTGTCCTGTCTGCAGCCGATCAACGCCGGTACCTGGGAGGCCTTGACCACTATGTACTTAACCGAGTAGACGCCGTCGCCTGGTTGCGCGTAAGACGAGACTACTGTGGCTGGTAGAAGGCTGAGAAGTATGAGAGCTAATGCGGCTAGAACGGCCTTATAGTGCAAACACCGTCTCCCTAAATTGCCAGTATGTAGTTTTGTCTTTAAAATTTTGTGTAGCAGGCGTAGCGCCGACTCCAACGGCCCGCAACGGAGAACAGTCGAGCAGGGAGGGTTCGGGACAAGAGCGGGCTGTGTCTCAGCCTAGCTCGGCTACTATCTCGGCTTTGTCCTTGAGTATGATAGCCTTGCCCCCTGTCGGCTTGACCAAGACCGTGCCGCAGACCTTGCACCTCGCCGGGTACGTCGAGTGGCTGAAGACTATGTTCTCTGCTCCGCAGGTCTTGCAGATAACCCTGTAGAACCTGCTCCTGGGCTGGGGTACCGGGATTTGTCTCTTCTTCACTACTTGGCCACCTCTACGAGCTCGGCTTTCTTCAGCCTAATACCCTTCCTGTGGAGGGTGTAGCCGCACTCTTTACACTTCAGCTTCAGGACAACTTTCTTGGTCGTCTTAGCGAACCTCTTCTGCTCGGCCTTCCTCTTGGAACCGTAGCCCTGCTTCTTCCTGGCGTACCTCCTCTCGCCCTCGGCTAGGCTCCTCCTCTTACCGTGCTTGTAGATCGTCACGGTGTGCTCGGTGTGCCTCCTGCACCTCGGGCAGTAGGTCACAATCACCTTGGGTATCTTCACGAGTAAGCACCCTCCTCAACTACCATTTTATTAATGGTTAAAAACGTTACCACCTTTTATTCTTCAACCCGAGCACGAAGGCGACGTTGTTTGTCAGCAAGTGGAGTACGAGTATAATAAGCAGAGACATCACCACGAGGTCTGGGCGCGACGCGAAACCCGCGTCTAGGAGGAGGTATAGTAGCGTCGCAGCGAGGGCGAAGTCGAGCTGGTCTACAACTGGTAGGGGCTCTCCCGGCTCGATACCCAGCCTCCTCTTCACGAACGCCCCTCCCAGGTCCCCTAGTAATGCCGCTACTACGCCGCCCATGTTGAGGAACGTGAGGGGCAGGCTCTCGAAAACCAGGCCTACAGTACACGAAGAGGTAAAACCCATTACTACCCCTGCGAGGAAACCTTCCCAGGTCTTGTGGGATCCGAAGACCGGTCTACCGTCCAGGAACAGCCTGCCCCCGTCGATGGGCGTCCTCCCCCTGACTAGGACGGGGGCGCTGTTTGCCACCATCGGGGAGAGGTAGTACGTGAGCACGAACTCGACTAGGGCCACCAGGGCGCTGTCAGTAGAATACAGCACCCTCGTCACCTACCCTAAAGTACATTTTAAGCTCCCGGTTAGGGGGCTTCTCGAGTCTAATGAACCTCTTGGAGCCCTCGAAGTTGACCTGGAAGATAGTGTCGAAGTAGTAGTCTAGCAGCTTGAAGCCCGAGGCCTCCAACTCGCCGTCCTCCCCCACCCTCACCTGCGCAGAGGCGACCACTCTACCACCCCTTAGGCTATAGTTGTAGAGCTTGGCGAGAGTAAATAGGTACTTGGACAGCACGTCGGGCCTAGTCGCGAGCGGCCTGTAGAGGGCGTTAATGCTGTCTATGAAGATGTAGTTGAATACCGTTGCCGATGAGAGCTTGAGGAGCAGCTCGGTGAAGACGTCGAAGTCCACCACGTCCGCGAACTCTACGTTCCCGAAACCTACGCCGGCCCTCGCTATCTTGTCGTAGTGGAGGGTGCCCTCGGTGCTTATGAACACGCACCTCTTCCCGAAGACGCAGAACTCTCTAGCCAGGCTGATCAATATGTTCGTCTTACCAGCGGCTGCCGGGCCGTAGAAGAGGGTCGTAGGAGACCCGGAGACCAGCCTCCTCAACTCGGTCGGCACGCGCAAGCTCGCGAAACCTCTGGTGATGGCTACGGGTCTTTGTATCGCTCACAACCTATAATCTACTCTTGTGTATCCTTATAATGATAGAAGTGGTTGTATTGCTGTACAGGAACCTGGTAGTCGCAGTATACGACCCTAAGTGGTTTAGAGAAGTCGTCGACAAGCTCAGGAGGAGGGGTATCAAGTTCTCCTTCTACTACACGCTCGACGAGGTACCTGAGTACAGCGTCGTCTACACGGACTCTAGCGAGATAAGAGACGAGGTGGGCGCCAGGAGGGATCTAGCGGTTGTTTACGACCCGGAGAGGACTTGTAGAGGGCTGGAGAAGGCCGTACTAGCCTCTCTCATGAAGAGCGAGTACGGCAGCCTGACAATAGGGGTCGACCCGGGTTCGAGGCACGCGTTCATAGCTCTAGGCGACTCGGTTGTAGTAGACTGGGGGTTCATGGACGACCTGGTCGGCAAGGTGAGGGAGCTGGTAGAGTGCGTCCCGGCGACATCCGTCATCGTTAGAGTCGGGGCTCACGGTCGGGGGCTCGAAATCGCCAGAGACGTCAAGATAAGGGTCCCGGGTGTTAGAGTAGAGCTCGTCAGCGAGTACAACACCACGCCCTCACACAGTAGGGCTAGCGCCCGGCTCCTCTTGAAGGGTCTCGTCGTGAACAGGCAGTACCTCAGGGGCAATAAGGACGTCCTGGCGGCCCTGAGGATAGCCTTGAAGCAGGGGGTCGAGGTGCTATAGCACTTCCGGCCACCGACGCCAGATAAGGTTAAGTCTCCGCCCCGCAAGAGATTAGTTTACGTTAGCTGATGAGTGTAGAGGGCGTCTACTTGACCACGCTCGCCTCGCTAGTGGACTCTTTAAAGGGGCGCAAAGACACGTTTTTTGCCGGCGACCTAGACCCCGAATACGAGCCCACGAGGGCGGTCTACAGGCATAGGCGGGAGAGAGTGGTGTTCAGGCTCAAGGGCAAGGAGTGGGAGTGCGTCTCAAATATACTGAGAGACCGGGGAGACGTCTACGAGCTGGTGGGTGCGAGGAGCGACTCCGAGCTGTACGAGAAGCTCCTGAGAGCGTACTACAGCCCTTCACAGCTCGAGGTTGTGGACTTCGCCGACAGCTTCAGGAGAGCCGACATGGCTCTACGAGACCTCCCCTTCATCAAGTTCTACCGCGAGGACGGGGGCCCCTACCTGACCAGCGCCGTTTTCATAGCGTGCTGGGAGGGCGTTTGCAACTCGAGTTTCCACAGGGTCATGTACATCGACGACGACAGGGCTACGCTCAGGATCGTCCCGAGGCACCTGCACTACATGGTGAAAAAGGCTTTCGAAGCGGGTAGAGACCTGCCCGTGGCTATGGTGCTCGGCCTAGACGTCTACCAGGAGATCGCGGCCGCCATGAGCCCGCCCTACGGCGTCTTCGAGGTGGGGATAGGGGCGGCCCTAAGCGGGGTGAACAGGGTGGCCAAGACCCCCGTGTTCAACATACCTGTACCGGTCACCGCCTCGCTGGTTGTCGAGGGGGTCATCTCCAGGGAGGAGGATTGGGAGGGCCCCTTCGTCGACATACTGGGTCTAGTAGACGAGAGGAGGAGGCAGAACGTCTTCAAGCCCGTTGCCTACTACGTTAACGCCCAGGGCAGATTGGTGTACCACGCCATAGTGCCGGCGACAAGCGACCACTTCTACTTGATGGGCCTCCCGAGAGAGCCGCTTATCTACGAGAGTGTCAAGAAGGTGGCGCCGGGCGTCAGGGCAGTCCGGCTGGTTGCCAGCGGCGGCAGCTGGCTCATAGGGGTCATAGCCATCGAGCAGTCTACTAGGGGAGAGGCCCTCAGCGCAGCCCTGGCAGCCCTCACGGCCCACCCCAGCATGAAGGTGGTCGTAGTCGTGGACGAGGACATAGACGTCGACGACCCCTTACAGGTCGAGTGGGCTATAGCGACGCGCAGCAAGCCCGGCGAAGACGTCGTCGTGCTGAGGAACGCCAAGGCTAGTACGCTGGACCCAAGGAGCCCGGAGGGGGTCGGGGACAAACTAATAGTGATCGCGACGAAACCCTTCAATGAGCCGTGGTCCAAGTATAGGAGGGTCGGCGTGCCCTAACAGCGGGTCCGCTATTGGAATTCTCCTCCTGTAGGAAGCTTAATAGACGCCCACCAAGTTACCATCACATGTAAAAAGGCCTGGTGAAACCCACTACGAGTGGTGTGAGCGGCTGTGCCGACTCTTAAGCTGAACAAAGGTGAGGGCGTCAAGTTGTTCGGGCCGATGGCGTTCACGGTCTTGAGGGGCACGGTAGAGATCCTGGGCAAGAAGGTCGTCGTAGGAGAGAGGGTCATAATCCACAGGCTGAAGAGCTACGCAGTGGTAGCCCTCGAGGACTCGGAGCTCGACTTGAGCATGGTCAACGAGGCGCAGATTAAGAGGCTCGAGGACAACGAGGCCTACTTCGAGTGGGTTAAGCTGAGCGAGGAAATCGTGAGCAGTAACCCTACAGTAGTAGTGGTGGTAGGCGAAGTAGACTCTGGCAAGTCTTCTTTCACGACGCTTCTCCTCAACAAGGCCCTCGAGAGGGGGATGAGGCCGGCTCTCGTAGACGCGGATGTAGGCCAAGCCGACGTTGCGCCCCCGGGCTACGTATCACTCGCCTACCCGAGCGAGCAGACCCTGTGGAACAGGGGGCTAAAGCCCGTGAGAATGTGTTTTGTCGGGGACAACAAGCCCCAGAGAAGCACGGACGCAATAATCAACTACGTCAAGAGACTGGTGGAGCAGGCCGTCAGCGAGGGTAGGACACCCGTTGTGGTCGACACTGACGGCTGGATGAAGGAGGTCGGAGCGGTCCTGTACAAGACCAAGCTCGTGGTGGAGGTGAGACCAGACTACCTGGTCCACGTGGGCGGCTCAGACCCCTCTTTTTCGGCCCTCGAGAGGCTGGGGGTAAAGTACAGAACCGTCCCGTCGCCCAGCGTGAAGAAGGTGAGGGACAGGTCTGAGAGGAGAGAGTACCGGAGCGACAGGTACAGGGAGTTCTTCGCCAACGCGGTCATGGTAAAGTACGACCTCAACCAGCTGGTCTTCGTAGACATGCCCCTGCTCCAGGGGGCTCGAGTCGACTTACACGACGAGAGGGTGGTGTACAGCAGTGTACTAGCGGGCAAGTACTTCGTGGTGGCTAGAGGCGACATCAGGAGAGTCTACGAGGAGTTGTCGGCTAGCCTGGGGAGAGACAAGCTGGCAGTCTACCCGCAGGGCTTCGAGAGAGGGCTCTACGTCTCGCTCTCCGACGGGAAGGGCAACGAGTGCCCGGGCATCGTTGAGAAGATAGACTTCGACGCGGGTAAACTACTCGCTAGAACCCCCTGCCCGGAACTCCCCGTGAGAGTTGTGAGGGCCTCCACCATAAGGCTGACAGAGGACTTTAAGGAGGAGTACATCGAGTACTAGAGACCGGCGCGTACACGTAGCGGCTCGAAGAGCGCGCTCAGCGGGGGCGTGCCAGAGGCTCTAGGCCCGCCAGCCTTCTCGACTCTACCAGTATTATAAACAAGGCAGCGACGAAGACTGGGATCCCCACAATTAGCAACGCGCTCAACCACCCCATCAATAGGAGGTCTACGGCTTTAAGAGACTTATTCATAAACGTGATGTGGATACGGGTCAGCGGGCTCCTCAACAAAACTATTATCGCAGCGACTCCAGTGTAGATTAGAGTAGCGGTCGTAGAGGAGAGTAGCAGGCCCCCCAGGTTGGCGTAGGCGGTGGCAAGTAGGGTTGCCGTCACCGAGAGTACGAGGCCTGCCCGTACAGTACTCATCAACCTCATCTCCACGAGAGATAGCACGGCGAGAACTACACCGAGAACCCCAACACCCAGGGGTATAAACGCCTCGGGCTCTCTGAATAGGAGTTCGACATCGACCGTGGTGGGGGCGAGTAATATGGCTACTAAGATAACAAGGACACCTAGCTGCAACCTTGCCACTGGTCCCCCCAGCGCCCTTCTCGACATCTCGTAGAAGAATACGAGGTACGCCAGTAGCCCGGCGTACAGGACTAAGTCGTATAGGGGCCGCGTCAATTGAGTGCCCGAGAGGAGGAGCGGGTTTACGCCCGAGACAAAGGGCTCGAAGGGGCTCATGTCCTCGTATAACGGCGCGTCTAGAACTACGTGGAGGAGCGAGCCGACAACACCTCCGGCAACATACTTGTGGAACTCCTCGTCGCCCTGAGCCAGGTAGAATGCTCTGTACAGGGTCTTATGGACTTTCAAGTAGCGGTCGAGCACGTAGACAACGATAGCCGTGAGTACCCCTAGAAGGGCCGCGACGACGAAACCATGCGTCAACCCGTGAGGTCTAGCGTCTATTCCGCCAAGGACTAGGAGGACCGAGCCGAGGTCGACTGGTATAGTCGTCGCGGCCAAGAGGGTCGGTAAGTGGACCCTCCTTCTAAGCGGGAGCCCCACCAGAAACCCTGAGGCTAGGTGGTACGTGGTGAACGGCATTCGTCGCCTACCCTATTAGGGGTATTACGGTGGGGTAGTAAAAATAGACTAAAAACAGTGGAGACTACACGAAAAACTTTGTGGGATACACCCACCTGTCTACTCCTCTAGACGAAGCTGGCGAGAGTCCGGGGCAGGGGGACACCCCACTTTTATCCTCTGGGTTGGTATATCATGTACTTTAAGCGGTGTTGAACGTAATGTACCTGACGCGCGAACAAGAGAGGATGCTGAACGGGGAGTTTGGCTGGGTTGTCGCGAAGGCTATGTCTATAATCGTCAAGACGGGTGAGGCGCTGGGGGCCACAAGGCTGGTCGAGGTCGCCCACGCCCACGTGTCGGGCGTCTCCTACTCCAACATCCTAGACCCCGGGCTAGAGTTCATCCGTAGCCTGTTTCTCGGGGGTGGCAGGGCTCGGGTATACACCACGGTCAACCCGGGGTGCGTCGACTACTCGGGTTTATCGGAGTTGATAGACGGCTCCTACGCTAGGAAACAGGCTGTGATAGACGACTCCCTAACCAAAATGGGGTTTAAGCCGGTCTTCACCTGCATCCCGTACTACCACAGGCCCCCGGCTCAGGGGGAGTTCCTAGCCTGGGGCGAGAGTAGCGCTGTCGCAGTGGCGAACAGCGTGTTCGGGGCGAGCACGAACCGGGAGGGGGGACCTCTAGCGCTGGCCTCCGCGTTAACGGGCTTCACATACTACGCGGGTCTCCACGTCCCGGGGAACAGGGTCGCGAGAGTCCTGGTCCACGTTAAGGATCCACGCGTTAGAGGGAACCCGGGAGCTCTAGGGTTGTGGCTGGGCTACAGGGTCAGGGAGATACCGCTCGTCAGGGGCGCTGGACTTGGCTTGGCGGACTTGAAGATAATGCTCGCAGCGTCCGCCGCCTCGGGCTCTCACGCCCTCGTCGTCCTGGAAGGGGTGACGCCCAGGGGGTTCTACTCAACAGACTTCGTGGACAGGGTCGAGGTGGAGTGGGGCGATGTAGAGGAGTATACAGGTACGGAGCCCGGCGGTGGCAGCGTACTGGGCTACCTCGGATGCCCCCACCTCTACCCGTGGGAGTTCCTCGAGATATACAGGCAAGTCGTGAAGCGGGGTGTGTTACCCAGAGACAGGAGGCTCCTAATAACGATACCTGTAGAGGTATTTGAGAAGCACTACAGCGAGGTCTTGCGGTTGCGTAGGCTGGGCGTAGACGTGGCCGCTGGCACCTGCCCTGTGGTCTCCAGGCTGACGCGGGTGTTCGACCACCTCGTGACGAACTCCGGTAAGGCGGTCTTCTACTTGAGTAAGCAACTAAAAGCAAACTACTACCTGACGAACACCCTGGGGGTGATAAAGGCTGTCTACGGTGAGAGAGCAGGTTAGAGTCCTAGTGGACGGGGACTGCCGGGCCCCCCTCAGGGTCTACAACGACTACATCAGCTTCTTCGGAGAGGTAGACCCCGCGACCGGCACGCTCAAGGCGGTGGGCGAGCAGATAGCCGGCGTAGCGCTGGCCTTCAGGGGCGGGCGCGGGAGTACGGTGGGCTCCTACGTTATCTACGCGCTGAAGTACTACGGGAGAGAGCCGAGCTGCATGTTGGTTGAGGAGCCCGAGCCCATCATCATTACGGGGTGCATCATGGCCGATATACCGCTTTTCCAGGTCAGGAAAGGGTTTTTAGAAGAGGTGGGCTCTAAAAGAGCAGTGCTCGTGCACGAGAAGGGGAGAGACTACGTTGAGCTACACTTCGAGTAGGAGAGGCCTGTTCTTAGTCCTCGAGGGGCTGGACGGCTCGGGTAAGACGAGCATCGCTAACATCCTCATAAGCAGGCTCGGCGAGCTGGGTTACAGGGCAATTTACACCTACGAGCCCTACGACTCGAGCATCGTCAGAGCTGTTAAAGGCGAGTACTCCAGCGCTAGGGACGCCTATGTCGACGCGCTTGCTTACGCCTTGGACAGGCTCATACACTGGAAGACGGTGATAGAGCCGGCTCTGAGGGAGGGCGCCGTGGTCGTGTGCGACAGGTACTTCTACAGTAGCGTCGCCTATCAGACCGCCTCAGGGGCACCGTACGAGTGGGTCTTGGAGGTGAACAGGTTCGCGCCGAGGCCCGACCTGGCCATATACCTCGACGTAGAGCCCTCGCTCGGGCTGGCGAGGAAGAAGGGGGCCCCGTCGAGGTTCCCCGAGTACGAGAGGGTCGACTTCCTCTCCAGGGTCAGGGAGGTTTACTTGAGGATGGTCAGAGAAGGCCTGCTGGTAGTAGTCGACTCCAGCAGGGGGCTCGAGGAAGTCTTCCGGGACGTCTGGGGTCTGGTGAGGCCCCTGCTCGACCGGCTCACTTCGTAGAGGAAGACCTAGACGCGATGACGCTCTTGATCCTCCTCACCCTCTCGACGACCTCAAGCCACCTTATCAGCTCGGTGGGGTCTATCTCCCCCCTCTCGCTCAGCATGGCGTTCATCTCCATCAAGGCCCTCTCCTCAATCCTGTCCAGCGTCATGGCCAGGCTCACAGAGGTCTTCACCTCCCTGGCCTCTTCCTCGGTCTTGACCAGGTAGACCCTACCGTGGACGGGGCAGACCACCTCGCCCGTCTTCAGCCTGAACAGAGGTAGGCCGCAGCCCGGGTAAGGGCATGTCTCGGCCAGCATTACCGCCCCGGCCTTGATAAGCTCGGCCATCTTCTTGACGGGGTCTACTTCAGCCTCCACCAAGTCAGACCACACATGGATACCAAATAGCTATAGAGGATTTTAATTGCAAGCTAGCGCCAGAGAAAGCCCCTCGGCACGGGGCTTCGATCCCAAGTACTCGACGATCCCCCTCGCCTACGCCCCCCTCCCCAGCCGCGTTGTCGGTCTCTCCTGTACGTCCGCGACCCTCACGACCCGCTACACCGCTAGCAAAGCGTACCATTAGATT